>JALWQQ010000258.1 GCA_027083075.1 Campylobacteraceae bacterium | reverse complement strand
CTGGAAAACAATAGACTCGCTTGCAAATTTTCTCTTTGTTGCATTATAGTCTGCAACGTTCACTTTTGCGCTCCCTGTCATTACATTGCCACGCCCCTGGTTGCACTCTTTATAATCAACCAAGATAGTTATGTCTGCAGTATTTGAACCTTCAGAGTGCACATGAACCGTTCCGCCTGATGCACAATTGTTTGTCTTGTCGATTGCCTTCTTGGATGCAAACAACAGTGCAGGATCGTTTTGGAAAGTAGAAAATTGTCTGAAAATAAAACCTACCGCGAAACCCATGTTTCTAATCTGGGCTTTTGCGGTTTGTACATTTTTTATCGTCGGTGCCGCTGCTTTGGCACTTGGAGGAAACGATGGCGAAGGATTGCCGCTGCCACCATCGCCGGAACCGCCGCCCCCGCATGCTACTATCCCAAAGGACAAAACAGCTACCACGCATGTGCTCAACACTCTTTTTCCAAACATAAAAACTCCTAATTGTTAAGATATATAGGAAATTTTAACCAAAAACTCCTAAGAAACCTACTTTCGCACCTGCCCGTTGCCGTAGATTTTAAACTTGTATGTCGTTAACCCCTCGATGCCCATCGGTCCTCTTGCATGAAGCTTGTTGGTAGAGATGCCCACCTCCGCGCCGAAGCCGAAGGCTCCTCCGTCGGTAAAGCGTGTCGAGGCATTGAGATAGACGGCGGCGGCGTCTATCGCATCTAAAAACCTCTCGGCGGTGGTGTGGTTTTCAGTGACGATCGCTTCCGAGTGCCCGGAACCGTAACGCCTGATATGTGCGATCGCCTCGTCAACACCTTCGACCGTTTTGATACTCAAAATATTGGCAAGGTATTCGGTATCGAAGTCGCTCTCACTCGCCGCCTCCGCATCGATAATCTCGCGTGTCGCGTCACATGCGCGCAGCTCTGTGCCCGCTGCATCAAAAGCCTCTTTGAGTCGCGGCAAAACCTTATCGGCAATGGCACGATCTACCAAAAGCGTCTCCATTGCATTGCAGACACCGGGACGTTGCACCTTGGCGTTGATCGCGATCGCCACCGCCTTATCAAGATCGGCATCTTTATCGATGTAGGTGTGGCACAACCCTTTGTCGTGTTTCACAACCGGCACGGTGGCGTTTTCACTTACGAAGCGAATCAGCGCTTCGCCACCTCTGGGCACGATGAGATCGACATAGCGATCTTGCTTGATCAGCTTCGCTACCCCTTCGCGGCTACTGTCGGGCAACAGCGAGACGATACTCTCGGGCAGGCTCTCTTGACGCAGCACCCCCCTGAGCGTCGAAGCGATCGCCTCGTTAGAGTGCTGCGCCTCCTTGCCCCCTTTGAGCACGCAGACGTTACCGCTTTTGAAGCAGAGTGCCGCGGTATCGGAAGTAACGTTGGGTCGCGACTCGTAGATGATGCCGATCACTCCGATGGGGATCGTCACCTTCTCGATCTTTAGCCCATCTTCGGTCACCCAACCTTCCAGTACCCGTCCGATCGGCTCCTTGAGTGCGGCGATCTCCTCTACTGCCGTTGCCATCGCCTCGATGCGTTTTTCATCCAAAAAAAGACGATCTTTGAGCGCCTCGTTGAGTCTATTTTCCTCTGCCAGACGCATATCTTCGGCATTTGCCTCAAGGATCGTACCTTTTGCCTCTCTTAACGCTTGTGCCATCTTGCGCAAGATCTCGTTTTTTTTGGCACTTGGTAGTGTAGCCGCAGTATGCGATGCCGCTTTTGCCTCCTTCAAAAACGCTTCCATCCATAAACTCCCGAAAATAGAAATTTGGCTAATTGTATCATAATGATGATATAATCGACTCAATCGTTTATGGCAAAAGGAAAGAGCAATGCGAACAATCACCCTTATCGGAAACGGGACGATGGCGATGGCGATCGCACAAGGACTCAAAGAGGCGTATCATCTCGAGGTCGTCGGAAGAGATACTGAAAAACTCGACACCTTTGAAGCGCAACTGGGTAAAAAGATAGGCAAACATTCGTTAAATGAGTTCGATATCGACGGACGTTATGTCATCTTGTGCGTCAAACCCGCCAACCTACAAGAGGTAGCCAAAAAGCTCTCGGGCAAAGCGGAACTGCTCATCTCTGTCTTGGCAGGCGTACCGCTCAAGGCGATCAAAAAGGCGATCAAGGCGAAACATACGGTACGCGCGATGCCCAATATTGCCGCACAAAAGGGAAAATCGCTCACCACACTCACCGGTGATAGCAAGGGTAGAGAGAAGGCAACGGTGCTCTTTAACGCCATCGGACGCACACTTTGGCTCGAGACGGAAAAAGAGATCGACATCGCTACGGCAGTCGCCGGTAGCGGTCCCGCTTACTTGGCGCTTGTCGCCGAAGCGCTGAACGACGGCGCGGTTAAGATGGGGCTTAGCAGAGAAAATGCCGAGGCGGTGACACAAGGACTCTTCGAGGGTTTCGGTTTGCTCATCGGTGAAAAGGATCCCGCACAACTCAAAAACGAAGTAATGAGTCCGGGCGGCACGACCGCTGCAGGCTACGCCGCACTTGAAACAAACAGTGCCCGCGCAGCATTCATTGCCGCGGTAGAGGCGGCATACCAACGCGCCGAAGCACTCGGAAACTAATCGTCTCCAAGATAGATTTTGCGCAGATCCTCTTTAGCAAAGGGCATATAGCTATGGCGTGTGATCACGACGGGCATACCGAGATGCGACCAGCCAAAGAGGACAGGCACCTCTTTGGGGTCGATATGGATACACCCGTGCGACATCCAATTGACACTCCCCTTATGTAGGGCGTGCCCAAAACGCGTAAAACGCATCATAAAATCCATATTGTTGACACCACTCTCAT
>JALWQQ010000257.1 GCA_027083075.1 Campylobacteraceae bacterium | reverse complement strand
TTTTTTACTTTTTTACTTTTTGTCGAAGCTGCGGATCGTTTTGTGCGCATCGGCGATGCGGTTCGTGATGCAAAAACAGGTCTTCTGTGGCAAGATAGCAAAGAGAATATGACGACAAGATATGATCTTGCACATGCCAAAGCCTACTGTGCTACACTTACGCTTTTGGGTAAAAAGTGGCGCCTGCCAAGCAAAGAAGCGCTTTTGAGCATCGTCGATTTTAATACTTTTGATCCTGCCGCTTACAAGGCGTTTCGTTTTGTGGTCTCTGAAGATTATTGGAGTGGTGACAAAGGCGAGAAGGGTAAGTATAGTGCCGTCTATTTTGGAAGCGGTTGCACCAATGACTTTAAGCCTTCAGAAAAGCATTTTGTTCGATGTGTTAGCAAAGAGTAGAGAGATGTAGTGTAGATGAAGGGGATTGACTTAAATAAAATCATCACGATCTATGGCAGAAAGCCCGTACTCGAAGCGCTTGAAGATCGCGACATCAAAGTGCTCAAGCTTCACCTGAGCGAAAGCAATGCACCTTCGAAGATACTCGATAGCATCGTTGCATTGGCGCAGCAAAGAGCCGTGCCGATCGCAACACACACAAAACGTAAGCTCTCTTTTATCTCTAAAAATGCCAAGCAAGATCAAGGCGTAGCGCTTGATATCGCCTTTGAAAACGGTCTCGATCCTTATGCCTTTTTTGATAAGAGAGATGCTTTTAGGATCTTGGCGCTCGACCGCATTCACAATCCGCAAAATCTCGGCATGATCCTGCGCTCCGCCGCGGCAGGCAACATCGATGCCGTAATGCTTGGCAAAAAGGGTACGGCGACACTTTCACCGCTGGTGATCAAGGCAAGCGCAGGCACTCTCTTTCGTATTCCGATCTTGCGTTGCGACGATCTTGTTAAGACCTTGATATACGCTAAAAAGCAAGGTGCAAAGATCTATGGACTCTCTTCGCATGCAAAGAGCGACTATCGAGACCATCGTTATGCGCCCAAGAGACTCTTTGTGTTGGGCAACGAGAGTGAAGGTATCTCAAAAGAGGTCGCCTCTCTTTGTGACGAGCATATATCGATACCGATGCGTCGCGGTGTCGAGTCACTCAATGTTGCGGTAACGGCAGCACTGCTTTCGTTTCTCGATTAGATACGCGTAGCAACACCGACACCGATATTGCCGTGAATGTGTCCGTCGCTGCCGACGCCTACGCTTGTGCCGATGACGCCGTGATTGCCTACGGGGATGGCGGTGCCGAGTCCGATACCGCTGTAACAGCCCTGTAAAAGTAGTAGTGCCGTAAAGAAAAAGAGTAGTCGTTTCATGCCCTTACTCTACCTTGACATTGTGGAGCAATCGCGAAGCGGCAAATGCCACGACGCTTACCGCGACGATCATTGCACCTGCATTAAGATGCAAAAGATGTGACAGCAGCAGCCCTGTAAGGGTGAAGAGTAGGGCAAATAGCGCACTTCGCCACATCATACCCCAAAGCGTGTTGGCAAAACGAGAGGCAAGATAGACGGGGATACTTAGCAACGCGATGATCATGACAATACCCACACTTTTAACGCCGGCTACGACGCCAAGTGCGATGACGGCAAGCATCATATAGTGACATCGTACCACGGGGATGCCGCGCAGCTTAGCATAGACGGGATCGTAGCTAACGGCGGCGATCTCGCGGTAGCGCCATGCAAGCCAGATAAGTGTAAGCGTCAAGAGGATCGATGTAAAGAGCAGTTCGATGCCGGTGACATGCTCTATGGAGCCGAAGAGATACCCCTCCAAGTCATCATCGGCTCCCGGTGTCAGATCGACAAAAAGGATTCCCGCTGCCATGCCTGCCGCCCAGAGGGTACTGATGTAGATATCGCTGTGTTTGTGATCGCGTACTCTTAGATAACCGACAAGTAAAGCGGCTGCCAGCGCAAATACTGTAGCCCCCAGTAGATAAGAGATGCCGAGATAGAGCGCCAAGCCGATGCCGCCGAATGCCGCGTGTGCCACACCCCCCGACAGATAGACGATGCGGTTAACAACGCTTAATGAGCCGACGATTCCCGCAAGCAACGAGATAAGCAGTGCGGCAAGCAAGGTATAGGGTAGATTGGCTTGCATAAGTGCTTCCATTACACACCCCCTTCCGCTTCGCAAAGTGTACAGCGTTCACTGCCAAGCATCTGCAAAAGCTCCACCTCGCAAAAGTGCCCCGTCTCACCATGGGTATGAAAGATCGCTTTTTTGTCCGAGATGTCGTGAAGGGTGATTTCGCGATTGACGTAGGCTACTTTGTTTGCATACTCCAAGATGAGCGAAAGGTCGTGACTCACCACGACAATTGTCATCGTTCGGTTAAGCTTGCGCAACAAGTCATAGATAGTGTGTTGACCGGTGGGATCGATATTGGCGGTCGGTTCATCCAAAATGAGCAAAGAGGGGTTAGAGCAGAGTGCTCTTGCGATGATCATCCGTTGTCGTTCGCCCCCCGAGAGTGTCTCGATCTTCTTCTTTGCCGCATAGTCTAAGCCGACATTTTCCAATGAGGCATATGCACAAGAGAGCGCCTCGTCGCTGTAAGAAAAGCGCCCGTTTTTCCCAATGTGTCCCATCAGCACGATGTCGATCACACGCGCCGGAAAGTGGGGATTGAGATCGGTCTCTTGCGGCACATAGCCTATCTTGCCCCACGCCTCCTCGCTTCGCTTGCCAAAGAGTCGTATCTTGCCCCTTTGAGGCTTGAGTAGTCCCAAGATCAGCTTGAGTAGTGTCGATTTTCCGCCGCCGTTGGGACCGATGATCGCAAGAAAATCGCCTGTATTTACTTGCAGATCGACCCCTTTGAGTACCGGCTGCTTCTCGTCGTAGGCAAAATCAAGATCC
>JALWQQ010000256.1 GCA_027083075.1 Campylobacteraceae bacterium | reverse complement strand
GGCGATAAGGTCACCCTTTTGCAAACCTGTGCGTAGCAGCGGTGCATCGCTTTGAGACACCAGCGCTATCGATATGCAGAGTTTATCCGAAGCGATCGTATCGCCGCCGATGATCTCGCAACCGAAATCGGACGCGGTTCGCTCCAGTGCCTGCATCAGTGCCTCTATCTCCTCATAAGGCATCTGCTGTGGTATCGCTACCGTTGTCAAGGCGTAGAGCGGATCGGCATTCATCGCTACGGCATCCGAGAGATTGACCAGCATCGCCTTCGTGCCGATCTGCGCAGGACTCATCCACTCTCGCTTAAAATGCGTCCCCTCGAAAAAGGCATCCATACTATAAAGATACTTGCCCACGATCGCCGCATCATCACCGATATACGCCGAACTAAGCCGAGAGATCAAAAACGATTCCTTATCCATGGCAAAATTGTAACATAGTTCGCCAAGTGCAAGCTTGCATCTGCTATTACGACACAAAAAACGAAACGGCTATGCTACACTATTCTTCAGCACAGCATAACAAGGAGTCGCGATGTCACGCTCTATCGATATCGAACTGTTTTGTTTCGACGCTTCACTTGATTTTTTGCCCCACTATCGCACCTTTCGCATCGAGCGCGAAGCCTTCAAGACCCTCTCCGACCTCTTGGCGCACTTCAAAGAGACACTTTTGCATTTCGATTATGACGAAAAGCGTACCTTTGCAAAAGTCAACGGTCTCGTTACTGCAGGTGAGTGCACCATCGAGACGCTTGTCAACACGCTCGGTACTTCGTGGCGCATAGAGCCTCTCAGCGAGTATCGCGCCGTCAAAGGCTTGCGCATCGACGATAGTGATTTCGAGGTGGCATTCGAGCTTATCGCACCCTTTGCAGACGAAGAGGATCGCACCTACTTCGAGACGCTCTATGCGCAACACTACGCTTCGGAGAGTTTCGCGCTTACCCACGAGTATATCGGCGATGCAGTACTGTTGTGCGCCCATCGCATAATCTTCGAGAAAAAGAGTCCGAAAGAGACAGAGGTCTTACACGCCATCGCCGAAGCGCCTTATGGACTCTTTGCTTGCGAGTTTGAAAATAACCTCTTCGAAGGTAGGGATGAGAGTGAGAAGATAGAGACACTCAAGGCCAAGGTGCGCAGCAAAAACGGCGAAAGTTTTATCGACAGACTTCGTACACGCTTTACCGATACATCGGTAAAAAGCGACAACTACACACCCGAGATGCCGACCGCTTACTACTACGGCTATGCCCAAAACAACCCGTCGCTTCGTGAAACGATAGCCAATCCCGTCACCTTCGCCTATGAGGGCAAAAAGTGCGGCATGGAGCTGCTGCCCGAAGCCAAAGAGCTTGCCTATAAAAAAGCGGGTAAGGTACTGCTCGATGCCATCGATAACGGCGCCGAAGCGCTTATCGTCGAGTCGAAAGAGGCACTTCTCTTTTTACAAAAACACAAAAAAGCCATCGCTCGCAGTGTCAATCGCGACCTACCCATCGCACTCGTACACAGCACGAAGGTGGGGGAATTAGAAGTTAGAAGTTAGAAGTTAGGGATGAGCGAAGAGGGGTCTGACCTCAATGATAATGCTTTAGCGTTATCGTTGCGGGTCTGACCACAAAAGAATAAGTGGTTTGCTTTCCTCTGAAAAGCTTTTGTTTTTTATAATCAAAGCTTCGGCTTGAGTTTTCCCGTCACATACTGATGGATAAGCGACGAGAGTATCGTCTGATAAGGGATGTTTAACTCGGCGCTCTTTCGCTTCAGCATCAACATATCGAATTCCGGTATACGTATATTGACATTCTTGCTTTTGTTAAGAAAATGCTTTGCAGCAAGTTTTGCTTCGGACAATATCTCCTCGAAATCCTCCGCTCTTTCTATCGTCTCGCTCTTTTCTACCGCTTCAAGCAGCTCCAACTCATACGCATCCATCGCCATCGTCAACTCCTTTGTATTGTCGGTTCAATTTCCGACTCGGTATAATGGTCTTAAGCCAAATCTCCTCACCATCTTTTACAAAAGGTACCATGTGCACATAACCGTGCAAACGCACGATAAATATACGTTGATTGGGGTACTTTTGCTTGTTTGGATGGACTATGACATCCAATACCCTCTCTTCGTAAATTAGCGAAACAACGTCTTCAAAACAGACATTACGTTCATGCTTAAGACGTTTATTTTTTTCAGGATCCCATCTGAAAATCATACCTGATTATATTGCATTAAATATAGAATGTCAATATAACCGGATGCCGACACAAAAACTTTAAAGCTCTCACGCTATAATTTGGCACTATTTTTGTCTCACAAAGGATAGCAGATAATGAGTCTCTCTTCCGATCTTACCATCTATACTTACGACGCGGTGATCGTCGGTTCCGGGCTTGCGGGGCTGGCGGCTGCACGCGAACTGACCCGTGCCGGCAAAAAGACCGCTGTCATCACCAAGCTTCATCCCCTTCGCTCTCACTCCGGCGCGGCACAAGGAGGCATCAATGCCGCACTCGGTGATGAAGATAGCGTAGAGTTGCACATGTTCGATACCGTTAAGGGTTCCGACTACCTTGCCGACCAAGATGCGGTAGAGCTAATGTGTTCTAAGGCACCCGAAACGATCCGTTGGGCAGAGCAGATGGGAGCGGTCTTTTCTCGTAAGGAGAACGGCGATATCGCCATCCGCCCCTTCGGCGGTCAGAGTAAACCGCGCGCCTGTTACGCCAAGGACCGCACCGGTCTGGCGGTGCTGCAAGCGATCTATGAGCAGGCCTACCGCGACGGCATCGAGGTCTTCGACGAGTGGTACTGCGCCGATCTGCTCTATGACGATGGAAAAGCCTAGGGTGTCGCGGCATACGATATCCGCAACGGCAAACCTGCCATCTTCAATGCCAAGGTGGTGATGTTTGC
>JALWQQ010000255.1 GCA_027083075.1 Campylobacteraceae bacterium | reverse complement strand
CCTCGACCCCAGAGGCATCCATTTTCATATCGGATCGCAACTGACCAAGCTTGAGCCCATCGCCGAAGCGTGCGGCATCGTCGCCGATCTGGTGCGCTCTTTGCAGGCGATCGAGATCGACATTCGCTTCTTTGACGTGGGCGGTGGACTGGGTGTGATCTATGACGACGAAACGCCCATTGAGCCCCGCCAGTATGCCGAAGCGATCTTTGAGGCGACGCGCGGGCTTGATCTCACCTATCTGATGGAGCCGGGGCGTTTTATCGTTGCCAATGCAGGCTACTTTTTGACCCGTGTGCTCTATGAGAAGCGCAACGGCACAAAGCGTTTCGTGATCGTCGACGGGGCGATGAACGACCTCTTGCGCCCATCGCTCTACAACGCCTACCACAAGATCGAAGCGCTTGGCAAGGAGACATCGGAGAGTGAGCGTGCCGATGTGGTCGGTCCCGTCTGTGAAAGCGGCGACTTTTTGGGCAAGGCGGTAGCGTTGCCGCCGCTTACGCACAACGATCTGCTATTGGTGCACTCCGCCGGTGCTTACGGCTTTACGATGGCGAGTAACTACAACACCCGACCGCGTCCCGCCGAGGTAGCGATAGAGGGGGGCGTCGATCGCCTTATACGCAAACGGGAGAGCTATGAGGATCTGGTGGCATTGGAAAAGCCTTTTATAAAAAAATGATACAATCGTCAAAAAGTCGGGGAAAGGCGAATGGAACTCGAAGCGTTGCGCAAACGGATCGATGAGATTGACGATAGGCTCTTGGCGCTCTTTAACGAGCGCATGGAACTTGTGCACAGGGTAGGAGAACTTAAAAACGCTTCGGGTGCACCGATCTATAGACCGGAGCGCGAAAGGGCGATACTCGAACGCCTCAAGCGTCAAAACGACGGTCGGTTAACCGATGCGGCAATCGAAGCGCTCTTTTTGGAGCTCTTTGCCGTCTCGCGCAATCTGGAGCGCGCCGAGGCGATCGCCTATCTGGGACCTGAAGCGAGCTTTACACATCAAGCGGCGGAGAGTAAATTTGGTGCTACAAGCCGCTATCTACCCGTACATACGATCAAAGGCGTCTTTCGAGAAGTGAAGCGCGGCGCGGCAAAGTTCGGTGTCGTACCGATAGAGAATAGTAGCAACGGTATCGTCACCGATACGATCAACTCCCTTGATGCATACGATCTGAAGATCGTGGCGGAGGTGATCATCGATGTACATCTGTGCTTTGCGTCGCTAACCGAAGATATCAAGCGGATCAATCGCATCTACTCCAAAGATATCGCCTTCGGGCAATGTAGTGCTTTTTTAAGCGATCTTGGCTTGGATGAGGTAGAGCAGATACCGGTAGAGTCTACCGCCAAAGCAGCAAAGCTTGCTTCCGAAGAGAGCGATGCGGCGGCGATCTGCCCCGCCGTAGCGGCAAAACTCTACAATCTGCCGATACTCTTTGACAACATTGAAGATGATGAAAACAATCGTACCCGCTTTTTTGTCATCTCCGACTTTGAAAACGCCCCGTCGGGTAACGACAAGAGCTCTATCTTGGCAAGATTGCCCAACAAACCAGGTGCTTTGGTGAGCTTCTTGAATGATTTTGAGGAGGCTAAGATCAATCTTACCAAGATCAAGTCGCATATCGTCGGGGGCGATTCGATCTTTTTTATCGAGTTCGACGGACACCAAGAGGAGCCGAAGATCGCCGAGATACTTCAAAAACACCAAGAGAACATCAAGATACTCGGCTCTTATGTCAAAGAGGCGGAGGATGTGTAAAATTAGAAATTAGAAATTAGAAATTAGAAATGAGGAACCGAGTTTAGTGAAGAGAGATGAGTGAAGAGATAGGGTTTGATTTTATGAGGAATATGGCGGGTCTGACCTCAATGATAATGCATTAGTGTTATCGTTGCGGGTCTGACCCAAAGCAATGAGGATTTAAGGTAGGGCTTTAGCCCCGTCTTTAAAAGAAGATCAAGGAGTACGATGCGATTTAACCGAGTTTTGGATGGTATCAAAACCTACGAAGCGGGTAAGCCGATAGAGTTGGTGGTGCGCGAGTTCGGTGTCGCGCCCGATGAGGTGGTCAAGCTTGCCTCCAACGAAAACCCGTTGGGTACCTCGCCGAAGGTGCAAGAGGCTATTCGCGCCCATGCCGATAAGGCGCATCTCTATCCGGACGATAGTATGTTCGAGCTCAAAGCCTCTTTGGCAAAGCGTTTCGATGTGGACGAGAGCGAGATCATCATCGGCGCGGGGAGCGATCAGGTCTTGGAGTTTGTCTCGCGTGCGCTTTTGAACGAAGAGAGTGCGGTGTTGATGAGTGCGGTAACTTTCGCAATGTATGAGATCTACGCCAGGCAGCAAGGCGCCAAGGTGCTTCGTACGCCAAGTTTCGCGCATAAAGCCGAAGAGTTTATCGAAGCGTATCGAGAGCACAAGCCGCGCATCGTCTATATCTGTACGCCCAACAATCCGACGGGAGATGCGACCGAAAGAGAGGAGATCGTACGCATCATCGAGGCGGTCGATCCCGAAGAGACCTTGGTGGTGATCGACGGTGCCTATATGGAGTATGCCGCGGCTAAAGAGGCGCGCTACGCCGTCTCGCCCAAAGCGTTGCTTCGCTACAAGCATGTGCTCTATCTGGGCACCTTTTCCAAGGCGTACGGTCTGGGGGGAATGCGCGTAGGCTACGGCATCGCCGATCGCGAGATCATCCGCAATCTCTACAAAATGCGCCCGCCTTTTAACATTACGACGCTCTCTTTGGCTGCGGCGATCGCGGCGAATGAGGATGAAGCGTTTGTCGCACAAAGTATCGCCTTGCACCAAGAGCAGTTGCGGCGTTACGAAGCCTTTGCCAAGGTGCACGGCATAGACTATATAGAGAGCTATACCAACTTCATCACCTATCTGTTGGATGAGGG
>JALWQQ010000254.1 GCA_027083075.1 Campylobacteraceae bacterium | reverse complement strand
GTAGAAGCCCCTGCTTCTCGATCGCCTCGATCAGCGGCGCATTCACGGCGGGGTAACGGATGTCGACCCCCGTGCCAAGTACGGCGATGGTATTGTCAACGCCCGCACCCTCATGTGCGGCCTTGTCGATGCCCATCGCTGCTCCACTAATAGTTACGGCACCCCGTTTACGCAAAGCGCGGGCGATATGATAGGTAGCCTCATAGGCGTAACTACTTGGGGTGCGGGTACCGACGATCGCAACGATCGGTCGTTGCAGTAAGCCTGTATTGCCGCGACTATAGAGCGTTTCAGGGACTTTTCGCATCGCTGCGGCGGCCGACTCGGGAAGTGTGATACTCTTGTGCATACCGCTATGGTATCCGATAGCCTCCAAGCAAGTCCGAAAGTATGTCAAATTGTCATACGAAGTGTTTCCAGACCATCAAAGCGCAAAGCGTAAGCGTTATGATGCCTGTGAGGTTGAGCCAAAAGCCCTTTTGCGCCATCTCTTTCATGCGAATCGCACCGGAACTCATCACAATGGCATTGGGCGGTGTGGCGATCGGCAACATAAAGGCGTAGCTTGCCGCTACCGTTGCGCTCATCAACAGCAACGTACCCTCATCGGGCGGTAGCTTTTGTGCAAAGGCGTAGAAGATAGGCAGTGCAACGGAAGTGAGTGCGGTATTGCTGGTCACCTCTGTAGCGAAGGTAACGAAGGTTGCCGCCACAAGCAGCATCGCCCAAAGCGGCAGATCGGTGATGAATGCTAACTTTTGCGCAATCTCCGCCGCCAAGCCACTATGCGAAAAGGCGGCGGCGATCGAGAAGCCTGCGCCGAACAAAAAGATGATCTCGTAGGGGATCTTGCGTGCATCCTCCCATGTCAAAAAGCCGATCTTGGGCATAAACATCAAAAGCCCAAAACCGAGTAACAAAAGCTTTTCATTGAGCGCCATGCCGAAGAGGCGCTTGGAAAAGGTGTTGAGCAGCAGTAGCGCCGCAAGCGAAAGGAAGATCGCAAAGAGGCGCTTTTGTTTTGGATCTAGCACGGGTACTTCGCATCTCTCTTCGGCGATAGGCACATCCGCAAGATCACGAGAGAGCAAGAAGGGGACAAAGAGTAGCATCAGCACGATGATAGGCAACATATAGAGCATCCACTCTCCAAACGCCGGTTGCGGCAAACGGTGCGCCTCGAGAAAACCGAGCAAAATCAGGTTGGGCGGCGTACCGATGGGTGTCAATATGCCGCCGATGCTTGCGCCGTATGCCGTAGAGAGCAGTAGCCTTGTACGCATCTTCGGATGTGCACTCAGATGCATCGCAACAGGCATCAACATCAAGGTGATCGTCGTGTTGGACAAAAAGGCGCTTAGCAGTGCGGAGGTGATCGCCGTTGCGTAGATCATCCCGCGTGCCGTCCGAGGGAAAAAAGAGAGCAACTTGGCGCTAAAGTAGCGATGTAGTCCGGTCTTCTCTATCGCGATTGCCAACATAAAGCCGCCCAGAAAGAGAAAGATGATCGACTTGGCATAGTTGGGTGTCACGTCGTTGGTCGGAAGAATGCCGAAGCTTGGAAAGAGCAAGATCGGCAGTAGCGAGACGACCCCCAAGGGAAGCGCCTCGTTGGTCCAAAGCGTCACCAAAAAGGCTACGATGCCGAGCAAAACCGCATGCTGCAGAGAAAAGCCGAGTAGCGATATAAGCGCTACCGCCGCCCCGATCGCCAATGCCAACACTATACCGCGCATCACAACCCCTTGATCTATTTTTATATAATAATACCACAACTACATAGGCGCTTCACCACGCCACCTCATCGATATAGCGCATCGCAACACCTTGCAAGATATCCATAGATCGCCTAAGCGTCCGAAGGGTGACCGGATGCGGGTGTCCAATGGCGATCGCGACACCTTTGCGCTTAGCGATCGCCACCGCTTTGCGTAGTTGCGTACGGATATAGCGCGGCACCTGACGATTATCCAAGAAGATATCGCGCTTAATGTAAGGCTGCCCATGCACTTTTGCTACTTGGCGCACAACCGAGCGTGCCGTTGTATAGCTATCGACAAAAAGAAAACCGTTTTGCTTTAGTGCATCAAGCAGGCGATGCATCGCTGCCTTGTCCGAGGTAAAGAGGCTTCCCGTATGATTGTTAACATAGCGCGCCTTGGGGAAAAGACGACGTAACGATGAGATGCATGATGCGATACCCTCTTCCGATGTTGTGCGAAAAAGCGTACCCCTTTGGCGGTTAAACTTCATACTTCCCGACTCAAGCGGCAAATGGATCATATAGTGGCGCAGTCCCGTCGCTAAGCGCTCGGTGTGCGGCGCAAACCGATAGGGCGGGAAGATCGAAGGGGTAACCGCATAGCCGATGCTGCGTATCGCATTGATCTGTGTACGAGTATGGACATCATCGATAATGATCACCAAACACGGATGCGCAGGCGTACATACACGCTTTTTGACAGAGACGGATTTAGGCATGGGCTCTACGGTCGACTTCTTGATGATCGACTTCGGTTTGGGTTTTGGCTTGTGTTTTGCGGCAGATACGTTGCAGTGCTTTCGGACAGGCTTTTGCCGACGCTCTTTTTGTAACTCATGCAGTATCACCGAAGCATCGATCGTTTTACGATACGGCAACCTGTCGGACGTACGACTTAGATACCCTGCCACACGCCCTGTAACATAAGCCACAAATAGGACAAAGAGAAGAAACCACAACCACCAAAACCGCTTCATCAAAGAAATAGTAGCAGAAAATTAGAAATTAGAAATTAGAAATTAGAAGTTAGGAATTAGAAGTTAGGAATTAGGAATGAGGAACCGAAAGATAAAGAGTGAAGAGATAAGGTTTGAATTTTAATGAGTAGTGAGCAATAAAAAATGAGTAATGTTAACAACATAAGATTTTTTGTGAGTTGTGCTTGGATTTGCGGA
>JALWQQ010000253.1 GCA_027083075.1 Campylobacteraceae bacterium | reverse complement strand
CGAAGATCGTTCAAGCAAGATCTATCGCGTCACCAACGAATGGAACTTCGTATCGCTTGACGGTTCGGCACGCTTTGCATACGACTTTGAAAACAGAGGCGCAACCAAAGATCGTGAAGCATTCGAAAAAGCGGTAGAGGCGCTTCAAAAGTGTGAGACGATCCGCTTTAACGCACTCATTAGCAACGAAGAGGCGCTGATGTTGCAAACACTCAAAACGCGTCTTGGCAAAAAGCTCTACAACCCCGAAGTGCGCGCCTTTCAAAAGTTTCTCGAAGCGTATCGTAACGCTTCCGGACGCTCATTGTGGAGTACGACACCCGAAGAGATCTTGCGAAACGACGACTTTGTCGTCAGTGTCGGCGTCTCGCTCTACAACGACTCGCCCTCTCTTAAGTATGCCTTTAACAACGTTCAAAAACTCAACAAGGGTGCGGGGCTCTATTGCCATACGATCGCCCATAAGGTCATCGGCTCTATGGGTAAGACGGTAGAGCAGCTCATCTACAAACCCGGTCAAGAGGAGTTGGCACTCTATCTTATCTTGGATCTCTTTGCCGACAAAGAGAAGCTGCCCGAAAGTGTGCGCGACTATCTTGCGGGCTTTAAGAGAAAAGAGAGCAAAACGGTCACCGAAACCGTCGAGAAGAAGGTCAAAGAGATCGTGCGTAACGAAGAGACGGGCGAAGAGGAAGAGGTAGAAAAGAAGGTCAAAGAGAAGGTTGAGAAGCAGATAGAAGTCGAGATCAACGGCTTGCTTGAGGCGTTGGGTCAAGAGAGCGAAGCCTTTATGGCAAGCTTAGAGAAGATGTTGAAGAAAAAAGAGTCCTTCTCTTTGATGCTGGGCGAGGATCTCTACTACCACCCCAAAGCGGACAATATCGCCAAGCTGGTGGCGCTCATCGAACAGACCACCCCCTTTAAGACGGTGATGGTGCCGCCCAAATCCAATGCACTCGGCGTAGCGCTCATCTGCGATCTCGATGATGAACAACGCGGCTATACCGTCGGCTACAACGAAGCGGGTGATTTCCGGTTGAGCGCTTTGGGTGACGGCGATCTCGATATGCCTGCGATGAACCAGCAAGAGGGTACGCTCACCTCTATCTCCAAGCGCGTCTTGCCGACCAATGCCGCGGTCGAGTATGAGGGGTATGAGCTCAACGATCTGATGAAAGCGCTCTTTGACGATGCGCCCGAATTGACTATCGATTGGACAATGCGTCTGCCGCAAGAGAAGGGCTTCGAGCCGATCGCTTTTGATGATCTGCCCAATGAATTTTTAAACGACGGCACCGACAATCGCGGCTATAGACTTAGAGAGTTTGTCCGTGATGTCGCCATCGCCGAACCTTCACCCTTTGATGAAAGCACGGTGCTTGAAGGCGAGATCGCTTATCGTTGTAATCCGGCGCGTCAGTTTAACGACTTTACCGACAAGGCGCACGAGATCTTCGAGCCCTTCGGTGTTTATGTCAGCCCCGAAAAGGCGGAGTCGCTTGGGGAACAAGTCGAAGTCGTCTTTGAAGGCGGCAGCTTGACGCTTCCCGTGATGGTTGACAACAAGATCGAAGGCGAGATCGTTAAAGTCAGCGACTTTAAGGCGTTAGAGGGCGTCTACGATCTCTTTGGCGAGAGACGCTACCGCAACGTAACTCTTAAAAAGGTGTAAAGGATGGGTGCAATGATAGAACAACTGCCTGAAGTAACGGCTGCCGGGGTGATCATCAAGGCGATCATTATCTTGGCGGTCATCTCCGCGGTTGCGGGCTTCGGAACCTATTTGGAGCGGAAGGTGTTGGCGTTTATGCAGCGCCGCTTGGGACCGATGCACGTCGGCCCTTACGGTATCTTGCAGATATTGGCGGACGGTATCAAACTCTTTACCAAAGAGGACATCGTTCCGCAAAATGCCAATCGACTGATCTTTATGATCGCCCCCGCGATCACGGCGGCAACCGCCTTTATCGCCTTGGGTGCGGTGCCGGTTTTCCCCGACTTTACGATCCCCGAGTGGATGCCTGTTATAGGCGGCGTCTACGTCCCTTCTATCGCTGCGGATCTCAATATCGGCATTCTCTTTGCACTCGGTATGATGGCGGCAGGGCTCTATGGACCGCTGTTGGCAGGTATGGCGCAGTATAACAAGTGGGGTATTTTGGGTGCGGCGCGTACCGCCGTGCAGTTTTTGAGCTATGAGGTAGTCACCGGACTTTCGGTCTTGGCACCCATCATGATCGTCGGTTCGCTCTCTTTTGTCGACTTTAACGATTGGCAACGCGAACATACATGGCTCTTGTTCTATCAACCCGTCGCCTTTATCCTCTTTTTGATCGCAGGGTATGCCGAAACCAACCGTACCCCTTTCGATCTCTTGGAGCATGAGGCGGAGGTCGTTTCCGGTTACGCTACCGAATATTCGGGTATGCGCTGGGGGATGTTCTTTATCGGCGAATACGCCAATATGATTACCATCGCTATCATCGCTACCTTTGTCTTTTTGGGCGGTTATGATCCCGACGCGACGTTGGGTTGGTTGTGGACAACGCTTAAGATCGCCTTCTTGTTCTTTGTGATGCTGTGGGTGCGTGCCGCGTGGCCGCATGTTAGACCCGATCAGTTGATGTGGCTATGTTGGAAAGTCTTGATGCCGCTTGCGGTGATCAATGTCGTCATCACAGGTATCGTGATGATGGTCTAAGGAGAGCTTGATGAGTACTATAGAAAGAAAAACGGGGCAACAGCGTTATGTGACGCTTGATCTGGGGCAGACACCGCAAACGCCTTGGTGTAAATTTAAGCGTGTGGTGAAGCGTTCGCTCAAAGGCGAACTTCTTGTAGGTCTCTGGGTTGCCTTTAGGGAGATGATCAATGCACTCTTTAGGGGGCAGATGCATACGGTGAAGTACCCCCTTGAGAAGCTGCCTATCGCACCGCGCTATCG
>JALWQQ010000252.1 GCA_027083075.1 Campylobacteraceae bacterium | reverse complement strand
GCTAAACAAGCATCTCTACTACGTTCGCCTCAAGCACACGACACTGAAGCACTTTCTCGATACTGTCTTGAAGGATAACGGACTACACTATGATCTTGAGGGAAATACACTCAAGATATCTTACCTTTTGACAAAAACATTTAAGATCCACTATATTGCCGGTAACCGTGTCGGTGTTAGTAGCGCACACGTTACCATTGCCAACTCAAGCCAAAGTGCCAACGGCATCAATCAATCCTCCGGAGCCTCTCAGGGCACTTCGGGCGCTGGATCCGCGGAGAACAGAACAGGTATCTCTATCACCAGCAACGACGAGTTTAACTTTTGGAAAAAGGTCGAGGATGAGATTTCTCGCATTTTGCAAAGCGAAGCGATGCGTGAAAGTACCGTCTTTGGTGATAGCAATACAAGCATGACTTTGCCGAAACAGCTCAGACCTATTGTCAATCCCGAGGCGGGGATGATCACCGTTGTCGGTACGCAAAAGCAGTTGCAAAAAGTGGCTGAGTATATTAAAAGTCTGGAGAAGCAGTTAAAAGAGCAAGTACTCATCGATGTGCAGATATTGAGCGTGCAGTTTGACGACAGCTCTACTACGGGCGTAGATTGGTCTCAGCTCTATAAATTGCAAGACTTTACCGTCGATTCACTCCTGATGGCGCGTAAAAATATCGATAGTGCCACCTATCAGGCGCAATCGGGTATCACGAACTTTACACCGAAGCCAAACGTTTCCAACGGGTCCACCATCATTTTGAACGGCACTACGAATGTCTCTCAGGTAGTTAAATTTCTATCGACCCAAGGAGACGTACGCTCTATCTCCAGTCCGCGCGTCATGACCCTCAATAACCAGCCTGCGCTCATTAGTGTCGGCCGCGAGCTCTTCTATAAGATTACCTCTGCAACAACAGCGTCGGGTCAAGGCGGTGCCGTGGCGGCGCAGGGTGAGCAGATAGACTCGGTTTTTGCCGGTATACTACTCGATATTACTCCCGAAATTGACGATCGAGGGACGATTACACTCAAGGTCAATCCCTCTATCTCCGATACGGTTAATCCTGTAAACGGTAACAATAGCCAAAGAACCATTCCGCCCGATCTTATTCGTAGGCAGATCGCTTCGGTGATCAAAGTTAAGGATGGTCAACATGCTATCTTGGGTGGCTTGATCTCGACAAAACGCGGTACACGCATCAAAAAGGTGCCTCTTCTTGGTGATCTGCCGCTTTTTGATCGTCTCTTTAAGCGCAAGGAGAAGATCGATCAAGTCGAAGAGTTGGTGATCATCATCACGCCTCACATTGTCAGAAACGACAAGTCGGTTACGCTTAAAGATCTCGGATATCGAAAATTGAATGAAAAGTAGATATACGTTAGCAAAGAAGGTTTTTCTCGATTCGACCGATATTGACGATTATATCGAAATACCCTCGTCGGTTGCCGCTTATGAAACTCTGGTAGAAAGCATCGAAAAGCCGCTTAAAATGATACTGCTTTTCGGGCGACCCGGAACCGGAAAGAGTATCTTACTCAACAGGCTCTACCAAAAACTCAAGCATCAAAAAGAGATCTACTACTTTGAAACACCTGCGGCAGGTGAAAAGGAGTTCTTTTTTAGACTCTTTAAGATATTGACAGGTAAGGAGGTGCCCAAAAACAAGGAGGTCAATTTTTCGGCGCTGGTAAACTTCTGCAAAGAGTTGCGGGGCAAACGCGAGATCGTCTTCTTGCTTGACGAAGCGCAGATCTATACGCCGGAAGTGATGGAGAAGATTCGCTTACTCTCCGATACGAGAGCACTTAAGTTTGTAGTATCGCTACATAAAACCGAAGATGAAGACTTGATCGCCAAAGAGCACTTTCAGTCGCGCATCTGGGAGGTGATCGAACTCTCCAACGCAAGCGATGATGAGCAGATCACCTATATACACAAAAAGCTCCTTAAGAAAAATCTCTTCGAGATTGCCAACAGTATCAAGCCCAAAGAGATGCGTCTTATCCATAAACTTACTAAGGGTAACTATCGGGAGTGCAACAAGATGCTCTTTACTATCTTTGACATTTGCGAGTATTACGATCTAAACGAGCCTGCTAAGATTTCGTACGATCGCGTTTCTCGTAAGATAGTAGAAATGGCGGGACTGAAGTTGGGGTATCTGCATGTATAAGCAAGAGATCGATAAGCTTGAAAAGGCGTGGCATCGCTATCGACTGAAGCGTCACTTTGTGCCAAAAATCGCACTTGGAAGTATATTATTGCTTTCTGTTGTGGGCTTGGTAATTTATGTGGGTCCGAAACATACGATAGAAAAAAGCGAGCAGGCATCACTTCACGTCGATCTTCCTGTGCATAGCAACAAAGAGCAAAATCCGTCTTCAGGCACACTTCTGCTTTCCCCCGCCTTTCATACCATACTAACGAGCAGCGAGGTTTCCGAGCACACGATTGCAAAGCGCAACGAGGCGCCGGTTAAGCAGGTTCTCGATATTCCCGTTTTGGATCCGCAACCATATCCGAAAAAAGACACTGCGGGGAAGATCTCTCTTGTTGATCCGAAGCCGAATATGATTTCGCACAAAAAGAGAAGATTGAAGATAGAGATCGTTGATGATGGGAAGATGCAGGTATACGGGGAGATAGAAGCACGCTTCAGAAGCTATAAAGATCCTTATGATGCGCTTTTCCTTGCCAAGGCTTATTTTAAAAAAGGTCTCTATGCCAAGGCGGAATATTGGGCACTACAAGTCAACAAGTTGGCTCCGCAAATGGAGGACGGATGGATTGTTTTTGCCAAATCTAAATTGAAACAAGGTAAGATAAACGAAGCTATCGAGGTTTTACGCCTCTATGTGCAAAAGAGCGGCTCGTCGAAAGCACGTGCACTGTTGAAAAAGTTAGGAAGATAAAGAGGTGGTTTTGCATGGTTAGAATGATCGAGTTGATGCTAAAAGAGAAGATC
>JALWQQ010000251.1:6435-11636 GCA_027083075.1 Campylobacteraceae bacterium | reverse complement strand
CATATCGAAAACTATTCGCCAAAGCTAGCGCAAGAGTTCGGCGTTTTTGGTCAAAATAGCTATCAACACGCCTTTCGCATCACTCATGACTTTTTCAATGCGACACTGCATGCCAACTACCTCATCTCGCTCTTTGGCGCCTCCGGCAAAGAGGGGGGCTTTCAGCGGCTTTGGGCCACCTACGATATCAACGACAATCTCAAGGCCACCGCAGGGGCGGTTGACTATATCGGCGGCTCACCCTTTTTTGATCGGATCAACGATGCCGATATGCTCTTTGTGGAGTTGAAGTATAGTTTTTAGGATTGACGATGCACGCATGGTTATGGTTGATCGCGGCGATCGGTTTCGAGGTGGCGGGCACAACGATGATGAAGCTTAGCGAGGGTTTTAGCAAATTGGCGCCCTCTGTTGCAATGGGAATCTTCTATCTGCTTTCGCTTGGTGCGCTCACCATGGCGCTCAAACGCATCGATGTCGGTGTCGCCTATGCCATCTGGGCGGGACTGGGTACGGCACTGATCGCAACGATCGGCGTTGTGCTTTTCGGTGAGAGTTTCGGGGCACTCAAAGTGGTCAGTATCGTACTGATTATCGCCGGTGTGGTCGGTTTGCATCTTTCGTCGTAAAGCATGAAAAAGTACGGTAAAAATCTTTCGATCACTCTCTTTGTTCTGCTTGTGCTACTATCACTCTACCAAAGTGCGACGCACCTGCGCTTCGATAGCAATTGGCGCAGTTGGTACACATCCGAAACTTTAGCGAAGTATGATGCCTTTGTCGAGGCGTTCGGCTATGACGATGCGGTGATGGTTGCCATCGAAAACAACGCGTCGCTTGAGGAGGATGCGACGCTGGCACGCTTGGAAGCGCTTAGCAACGCATTGGGGCGTTTGGATTTTGTCTCGCGTGTCGATTCACCGGTGGCGATGCCGCTACTGCGTTTCGATAACGAGAGTTTGCGTTTCGATTTTTTAAACGATATCGATCCAAAAGAGAGAAAAAGACTTATAGAAAAAAATGATTTAGCGGACTATCTTGTCGATCGGCAGATGAAAAATTTTATGATCATCATACATATCGACGATCGCTTCGCCAAAGCCAAAGAGGATCCGAGTGCCGCGATCCTTGCCAAGATCCGCGCGGTGCTTTCGCGTTTCGAGATGAAGTATAGACTCTTTGGCGGTACGGTCGTCACAGAAGCTTTTGCCGCAAGCGCTTTGAGCGATCTGCTGACCGTCGTGCCGACGCTGTTGCTCGCACTATCGTTGCTGCTCTTTTGGCTTTTTCGAAGCGTGAGTGTCGTGGCGCTCTACTGGGCGATCGTGATAGGTTCGCTGGCGATACTCTTGGCACTACTAACCCTGCTTGACGAGCCTATCAACAACTTCACCGCCGATTTGCCGCTCTACATCACGGTCGTATCGCTTTCGGACATGGTACACCTGCTCATCGGGCTTTGGCGGCGCCGTGCGCTACAGAATGCCCAAGAGCGATGGCGCCGCGTGCTGCGTGCCAACTTTTTACCGATCGTGCTCACTTCCGCAACGACCGGCGCGGGCTTTTTGTCGCTTGCGACCGCCGAGATCACGCCCGTGCGACACTTCGGTATTGCCGTGGCGCTTGCGACGGTCATCGTATTTGTCGTGACGCTCTTTTTGCTGCGCTTGTGGGTGCTTGGCAGCGACGCGAAGATCCTGCTGCAGCCTACGATCGTACGTATCATCAGATCGGTGCGTCGGCTTGTTGCGTATTGCGCTCCTCGTATCGTCATGCTCTTTGTTACTCTCTTTGTTTTCGGTGCCTTGGGAACTGCAAGGCTTACGATCGATAGCAATCTTCTGCACTACTTTAGGGATGATGCGCCGTTGGTCAAAGATATCCGATGGATTGAAGATCGTCTTACGGGTGTAGTAAATTATGAGATCATTCTCGATACGCACCAAAAAGGTGGCGCTTTAGATCCGAAATTTTTAGAGAGCGTCCGAAAGTATACGGCGTACCTTCGTGCTACCTACCCTCAAATCAGAAAAGTGCTTTCGCCGGTAGTGTTACTCATGCGACTCAATGAGGCGATGACAGGAGAGCGTGCGATACCCAAGCGTAAAGAGGCGGTCGCACAGCTCTTGTTGCTCTATGAGATGTCGCAACCGGAGAACGATCTTGGCAAGATGTTCGATGCCGATAGGCAAAAGATGCGTCTTACGCTACTGCTTGACGAGGTCGGCACACAAGAGAACCTCAAACTTTTTCAAAGTGCGTCATTTTGGCAAGACACCCCGTATGGCATCGCGTTTAACGGAAGCTATCCTCTTTTTGCGCAGATGCAGTCAAGTGTAACCGAGACCCTTCTTTTCTCGCTTGGCAGCACCTTTATTGTCTTATCGATACTCTTGCTTACGGTGCTTCGATCGTTTGTGCTCACACTTGGCGTTTTGGGTCTCAATCTCATGCCGGTAGTGATAACGCTCGGGCTTTTGGGATGGCTCGGCGTACCGCTCGATCTTGGATTGGCAGTCAGCTTTGCCGTGATCCTTGCGATCGCGATAGACGATACGCTGCATTTTCTTTTCAAATACCGCTTGCATCGCCGTGAAAACGACCCGATCGATGCGACGCTACAGGATGCGGGCGCAGGGATGCTCGGCTCGAGTGTCGTGCTTATCGGCGCTTTCTCATTGTTGTTGCTAAGCCGTTTTATGCCCAATGTCCACTTCGGACTTAGCAGTGTGATCGCGATAGCTACGGCGCTGCTTGTCGATATCCTTTTTGTGCCCGCTTTGCTTACATGGTCCCGGAAGAAAATATGACAATATGAAATATTTTTGTATCTCTACCGAAAATCTTGCCATAGTTACAGTATGAATGCAACGATGAATAAAGAGACGGAAGCCTTGCCGTTACAGAGTACGGAAGAGAGTGCAGAGTCAAGCGCACAGGTCAATCGACTTTTAAGCGCAACGCTCGAGGGTGTCGATGCAAAACGCATCGAAGTGGAGGCGACCTTTACCAAGGGGTTGCCCGGTTTTAGTGTCGTGGGCTTGGCAAGTAACGATATCCAAGAGGCAAAAGAGCGGGTAAAAGCAGCACTTCAGACCAACGGCTTTGAGTTTCCGCCGCTTAAGATCACCGTCAATCTCAGCCCTTCGGATTTGCGCAAGACAGGTACGCATCTTGACTTGGGTATCGCCATACTGATCGCCCTCAATGAAGCATCGATAGAGGAGGATGGGCTCTATATCTTCGGTGAGTTGGGACTTGACGGACGTGTGCGCAACGCTTCTCAGATCTTTCCGCTTATCCTCTCGCTCAAAGAGCAAGGGCTTATCGAGCAGGCAGTGGTACCTAAAGAGGCGATGCCTTATCTTAATCGCATCAAGGGGGTGTGCTTCTACCCCGTAGCGCATCTACAGGATGCGATAGAGGTTTTGGTCAACAGGGGTGAG
Source organism: Campylobacteraceae bacterium (assembly GCA_027083075.1). Lineage (GTDB taxonomy): Bacteria > Campylobacterota > Campylobacteria > Campylobacterales > Sulfurovaceae > JALVPA01. The sequence goes on along the minus strand of JALWQQ010000251.1, from coordinate 8,190 downwards.
GGCAGTAGCGAAGAGGCGTTTGCTTACGAGGCGGAGCACCTTGACATTGCAGGAAAGCGCTACTACTTTAGACGTGTTTACGAGAGCGATTTTGCCGATGTCAAAGGGCAGCAGGTTGCCAAGCGCGCCGCACTCATCGCCGCGGCGGGGATGCACAACTTCTTTATGGAGGGCAATCCCGGATGCGGCAAAAGTATGATCGCCAAGCGTCTGCGCGACATCCTGCCGCCGGTGAGTGAAGCGGAGATGCTCTCTGTCGCCAAACATCGTTTTCTCGACGGTAAATCGCCCGACTTCGATGCCAAACGCCCGTTTAGAAGTCCCCACCATACGGCGACGTCGGCGTCGATCTTTGGCGGGGGTTCAGGAGAGAAGATGCGCATCGGAGAGGTGGCGTTGTCAAACCATGGGATCCTTTTTTTTGATGAAGTGCCGCACTTTTCCAAACAGGTTCTCGAGGCGCTGCGCGAGCCGCTACAAGATCGCAAAGTACATATCTCTCGCGTCAATGCCAAGGTGCAGTACGATGCCGACATCATGTTCGTTGCGGCGCAAAACCCTTGCCCGTGCGGTAATCTACTCTCTAAACACAAAGCGTGTCGTTGCAATGAAGCGCAGATCAAGCGCTACAAAAGCAGACTCTCCGATCCCTTCTTGGATCGTATCGATCTTTTCGTAACGATGCAAGAGGTTAGCGCCGAAGATAAGGCGGATGTCACATCGGCACAGATGCATGCACAGGTGATCGAGGCGTTTAGGCGCCAGATGCTACGCAAGCAGCCTGCGCTCAACGGTAAGCTCAACGAAGAGGAGATAGAGCGCTACTGTCTGCTCTCAAGCGATGCGGAGGAGATACTGCAGCAAGCCGTATCACGCTTCGCGCTCTCTCACAGAAGCATCGCGTCGCTTAAAAAGGTGGCGCGTACCATTGCCGATCTTGCCGGTCACGAGACGATAGAAAAACGCGATATGCTTGAAGCGCTCAACTATCGAAGACGTGCATAGTGCATACTGCTACTAAAGTCACATAAAAGAAGTTTATAAAATACATCGCGATAGCGATCGTGTTGTATCTTGTTTTTGCTTATTTCGGAAGCTTTGTAAGTTTTACGATAAGGATACGATGCGCCGTAACGGCTAGAGTGCCGTCACGACTTTGGTAACGACAAAGCCGCCGACAACCAGCCATACGAACATACCCAGCGCGGTATAGAGTGGTGCCAGTCCAAGCCCTTTGAACTTGCTAAAGATCGTGCCCATCCCCAGTGCGGTCATTGCCATCGTAAGCAAGAAGGTATCGACCGTATTGATCAGATGCACAAGCGATTCGGGTAAGAGATGGAAAGAGTTAAAAGCTGCCACCAAGATAAAATAGACCGCAAACCAAGGAATGACCAGTTTGGTTTTGCCGCTATGATCCGTACCCTCTTTTTTAGCACTCCAGCCAAGATAGAGTCCCAGGACGATCAGCATCGGCGCGATGAGGATCACGCGCGTGAGCTTGACAATGACGGCAGAGTGCGCCATGGTTTCGGGTGCACCGGGAACGGAAGCGGGAACGGCGACAACCTGTGCTACTTCATGGATCGTACCGCCGACATAGATACCGAATGTGTGCGGATCCATATGTAAAAACCCTGTTGCGGGCTTGATGATGGTTTCGTACATAATCGGGTAGAGGAACATCGAAATGGTTCCAAAGACAACAACCATAGAGACTGCTACGGCGGTTTTGTGCCCCTCGGCTTTAAGCAC
>JALWQQ010000251.1:0-6425 GCA_027083075.1 Campylobacteraceae bacterium | reverse complement strand
CGCCAGTACGGCGGCGGCGCCACAGACGGCAGCACCGGAGGCGGTAAGGATGGAGGTATCTTTTTCCATCTTGAAGACTTTGTGCCCCAGCCAAGAGCCGATGATCAGCGTAGAGCTAAGCATGATCAGAGATACTAAAAAGCCATCTAAGCCGACTGAAGCGATCTCTTGGAAGGTGATTCTAAAGCCGTAGACTACGATCGCAAAGCGCAAAATCTTCTTGGCGGTAAAGGTGATGCCGCCCTGCCATGCTTCGGGGGTTTTGTTGTGCAGGGTATTGGCATAAAAGATACCCATCACGATACCGATAACAAGCGGAGAGAGACCCAGTTTATGTATCGGAGGCAGTGAAGCTATGTAGGTTGCGGCAGCGGCAAAGATAGCGACAAAGAGGATGCCGCTAAGCGTGCCGGTGCGATTTTCGGGAGAAAATGGCATTATAACTCCTTAAAATCAGTTTTTTTGATAAGAATTTTGGAATTCTACTATATTTTTGATATAATCGCAAATCAAAAAAATATAAGTAATTCTTCAAAACGAGTGAAGCAAAAAGAGCAAAAGATGAAACTCACACTAAGACAGATGGAGATCTTTCTCAATGTCGTCGAAGAGGGGCATTTGACCAACGTTGCCAAAAAGATGGGACTCAGCCAATCGGCGATCTCGATGTCGATCAAGGAGCTTGAAAATATCTTGGGACGTCCCGTCTTTGATCGTATCAACAAAAAGCTTGTACTCAACGAGATGGGGCGCGCTTTTTATAAAGAGATCAACCCTATCTATAAGAAACTGTGCGATATCGAGTTCGAATTTAAAAATAGCGAAAACAAAGGGCTAATCCGCGTCGGGGCAAGTACCACCATCGTGGACTATCTGATGCCCTCGATCATCTGCAGCTATATGAGCGCCTATCCCGATGTCAAGATCACACTCAAAGAGGGCAATACCAAGGCGGTAGCGGAGATGATCAAAGAGGGGGCGATCGATGTCGGCTTTGTCGAGGGCTATGTCAACGGTTCGGATATCATTAAAGAGAAGGTGGGCGTTGACGAGTTGGTGGTGGTTACCGCCGATAAAAGCTTGGCAAAAGAGGCGTATATCGACGAGTTGGCAAGCAAGCGTTGGGTCTTGCGCGAAGAGGGTTCGGGTACACGCGAGGTCTTTTTGGACTACATCAAAGGCAAGGTTGACGAGCTCAATATCTTTTTCGAGCTGGGGCACACCGAGTCGATCAAGAGTATCTTGCAAAACAGAGAGTGTTTGACCTGTATCTCTAAGATTTCGGTAGAGAACGAGCTCAAAGAGGGGACGCTTTATCAGGTACCTGTAAAAAACTTCAAATGCGAACGCGACTTTTTGATGATCTATCACAAAGATAAGTACCACAGCACGCTCTTTGAGAAGTTTACCTACTTTTCCAAGCGCTTAATGGCGCAGATGATCGAGTGTAGTCACGAGCTTTGCATGCGAGAGAGCCTTGAGGAGATGAAGCGAGAGCAGCTTAGAAGAAGCAATGTCACTTAGTCCCTACTCTCTTTTAACGCTTCCTCATACGCCTCGGGGGTGTTGAGGTTGTGCATCTCTTGCTCTTTGACATCGAAGGTGATCGTATCGATACGGGCAAGTAGTGCATGGAGGCGCTCCTCTTTGTGTGCGATGAGCGCTTCGACCTCCGCGACGATCTTCGGGTCATAAAGTGCGCAGAGCGGGTGCAAGCCGCTTTCGCTGCGCGCTATAACGCTTGTTGTTTTCGCTTCGTAAAGCGCGCACATCGCTTCAATGGTTTCATCCGAAACAAAGGGTGTGTCGACCGCAAGTACAAAGAGTGGCCTTTTGCATTTTCGTAGAAGGGTGTAGAGGGTGCGCATGACTGAAAAGGTTTCGCTTTCATCCAAAATAAGCGGCGCCTCAAAGGGAAACTTCGCCGTCTTACCGGAGAGTCTTACGTCACTGAAGTGGCGTCTGAGTTTACGGTATTGGTATTCCGATAGTGTCTCATAACCACCAAAGGGCAAGAGCGACTTGTCTCTGCCCATGCGCGAACTCTTACCGCCCGCAACGACAACCGCACAGATGGTATTTTTCATGAGATCCGCTCCTTTCGTTTGGTGTGCACAAAGAGCATTGCCAACGCAAGAAGGGTGATAAGCGCTTCGTAGAGATAGAGGTTTTCGCCGTAAAGCAGTCCCGCCAAAATCGCACCGAGACTGCCGCCGAGCCCAAAGGCGATACCGAGAAAGAACTGTTGCGCCAACTTCTTTTGGGTGTAGATGCTATAGACGTAACTTATCGCTGCCGTATGGTAGAGCGCAAAACTAAGCGCATGGATGCTTTGTGAGAGAAAAAGCATCGATAGCGTGTCGGGAAAGAACCAAAGCAGTAACCACCGTAGTGCCGTTGCCGCCGTGGCGACTTTCAACAGCATCAGAAGATTGTGACGCAGCAGGGGTCCTTGAAAGTAAAGCATTACGATCTCGCAGAGTACGCCGAAGCTCCAGAGCCAAGAGACCGTCTCGAGAGCGATGCCGTGCGATGTCTCGTAGACGGTAAAGAAGTTATAAAAGCCGCCGAAAGCGACTTGCATCAAAAGCATCGAGAGCCAAAATGCCCAAAAGCGCATCAGCGAAAAAGGCGCACTGTCATGATGCGAAGGGGTTTCGCGTACGTCGTAGCGTATAAGCATCGCGCCGCTAAGGGCGGTAAGCAGCATTGCACCGAAAAAGTAGTCGTAGACCTCTTCGCTGCTTTCGAGTATGTGCCCAAGCCAGAGTGCGATAAGCGCAAAACCGATCGACCCCCATAGGCGCACCTTGCCATAGTGCTCTTTACTGATGCGTGTGAGTGCGATGGTATCGACATACGGCAACGGTATGCCTGCGGCGGCGCCGAAGAGAAGATTGGCAAAGAGATAGAGTGCAAAGTGCGATACACTAAAGTAGAAGATCGCGGCACAGGCGATGCCGAGCATCAGCGAAGCAAGGTAGATGGCGGCATTGAGCTTAAGCCTGCGCTTGAAGGCAAAGGGCACCAAGAAGCGTACAAGCGGCGCAGCGGCATAGATGGTGCCGATCTGCACGGCATCGTAGCCTATGTCGTGTAGCACCTTAGGCAAAAAGATCACATAGATCCCCACTACGGCAAAGTAGAAAAAGTAAAAGAGCGCAAGCCACAAACGCATCATGAACTTTCCATGCGAACAATACGCGTACCGCTCAGTAGATCGTGCGGCGTCAGAGCGTCTCTGCGCAAAAAGAAGAGTATCCAGCCGAAAGTAGGTAGCGTAACGCACATGAGGATAGCGCGCAGTAGCGCGGATAAAAAGTCGGGCGCTTCAAGTGAGTGCCGCTTTACGAGTCTAAGATCGTAGGCGCGTAAGCCCGGTGTCTGTCCGCTTCCGCTCCAAAAAAGCGCCATGATTAAGAGTAGTGGCACGAGAATATAAACCCATCCCTCAAGTCTGTGCGCGGCAAAGGTCTCTCTGCTACCGAAAACGAGATAGATCACGATATACATTAACGGCATAAGCAGCATAAAGCTATCGACAACAAGTGCCTTGAGCCGCTCGCTACGACCGGCAAGTTGCGGCTCATCGGCGACTTTGCGGGTATTTGTTTCGTTTTTTTGTTTGATCTTTCGGAAGCGCACCCTTGCCATACTAACCTTTGATCCCTTTGGTCATCGTAAAGATCGGCAAAAGCATTGCCGAAACGATCACGCCAACGATCGCGCCGATAAAGAGCATCATAAAGGGCTCCATGAGACCGAGCAATATTTTAATGCGATCTTCATTCTCTTCGGCATAGAGCTCGGCGAGATTATGCAGGATGCTTGCAACCTCACTCGACTCTTCCCCCAACGCTAGCGATTGTAAAAAGTTTCGCTTAAGCGGCAGGCGCGACTTTTGCATATAGAGTGCATTGGAGAGTTTGTTGCCCTCTTGTACCTTCTCGCTCGCCTTTTCGAAAAGATCGCGTAGCGCCGCATTGCTGAAGGTCGCTTTCGAAAGATGCACCGCAGGCGCATAGGCTACGCCCGAATCAAGCATCAGCGAAAGGATGTAGCTAAAGCGCGAAAGTTCGTGATTTTGAACCAGATTGCCTAAGATCGGTACACGCAAAAGTTGTGCGTCGACGAAACGTTTAAATCGTAAACTTTTGGCATAAAAGAGCTTGAAAAGTACGATAAAAAGTACAAATCCGACGATTATTGCTACATAATGACTTGTTAAGAAATCGCTGATAGAGAGCACAAAACGGGTAATGGGCGGGAGTTTTTGTCCCGTATCTTCGAAGATTTGTGTGATCTTCGGTACGACATAGGCGATCAAAAATGCAGTCATCCCCACGGCTACGGTGAAGATCACGGCAGGGTAGATCATCGCCCCTTTAACCTGCTTTTTGACTTTGTTTTGCGCGGTGAAGAAGTGCGCCATATTGCTGAGTACCTCAACCATCTTGCCGCCTTCACCCGCTACTTTAAGGCTTTGTAGATAAAACTCTGGCAAGGCATAGACCTTTTGGGACTTGAGTGCCTGATAGAGGTTTTGCCCCTCGTCGATCATCGTGCGTATCGCGCCCAAAAAGGAGAGGAAGCGCTTTTCGCCTTCGTGTTGATTTTCCATCAATTTAACGGCGGTCAAGATCGCCATACCGGAGTTCAGATAGCTTGCCAACTCTTTGGAAAATTCCGCCAAGAGTTCGCTTGGCATCTGTCGCTTGGAGAAGGCATCTATCGAGAGGTTTTTTGTCTCCGTAATAGATTCATAGAGTACGCCTTGTGCACGAAGCTTTTGTGCAGCCTCCTCTTTGCTGTTTGCCGTCACGGTACCCTTGGTGCGTTTACCGCTTTTGTCAAAACCTTTATATTTGTAGAGCATACTATTTTCCCTTCGCTACGAATTATAGCCCATTTTGTTTCCTCGCACCCTTTATGAAAGCGATAAAAAGCAGCAGTCCGGTGAGAATGAGTATCGCATTGCCAAGCAGATCGTGCGACCAATGAAAGGCTTCGTGACCATACTTTCGTGTCATATGAGCCACGAAAACGATCCGTCCGATATTGACAAGGTTAAAGATCAGATAGCCTGCCAGCATCCATACGATACGATACAGCCATGAAGCGGGATAGGCAAGCAACGAGGCATAGAGGATCAATATCGGTATAAAACCGTTACAGGCCTGAGAGATGTAGATGGTGTAGTGCGGATCGATCCTGATGTCGATACCCTGAATGGCATTATGCCAAAGTAGGATCGAAAGGATTTTGAGTGTCATTTTTGTCTGTAGTGTGTTAAGTGCGACGGAAATCGGATTGCTCGGCAGATAGAAGAGCGCAAAGAGTATCGCCGTAAAGAGAAGGTAGCGAACGAAAAAGCGTTTCATTGTCATGCTGCCTACAAGCTTGTGATGCGTACGTGCCAATAGAACGAAGAGAAGTCGCCCTTAAGCTTGATTTCGTTGACGATCGCATGCGGTCCGGGGATATCGGGCGGAGGCGCGATCTCTATCGGATCGGGGATAAAAAATTCGCGCTCGATACCCTTGAGCGTTTCGCGGGCGGCGTCCTCTCTCGGGCGTATGGTGTCGGATAGCAATTCGTAAGCATTGAGGCGATCTTTGTGATGCTCGAGGCTTTTTCGTGTCAGGAAGAGAGAGTCGTTTAGCGCCTGCTTGTTTCGTTCGTTGATATAGAGTATCTCTTCGCGGTTGTTGTTATAGATCTTGAGTACGTAGATAAGCGAAACGGAGATGATGGCAACGGAAATGAGTATCTCTATGATGGTAAATGCCGGACGTAGTCGTTTCATCGGTAGTAGGCTCCACTATCGTTAAGCACATAGGCATCTTTGAGCCAATACGCCTTAGCATCCTCGATCGTATCGAAGCGTTTGGCTTTGCCGAAGAATGAGGGCAAAAAGTAGGCACCCTTCTCGTTTTCCAAGATTAGCGGCGTGCTGCTACCGTTGCGATAAAACTGTACGACTAAGCAGATCTTCTTGTCCTTGAAGCGCCCATATTCCAACTCTACGAGCTGATCGTCGCCGTCAAGCGTATAAGCGCGGACATTTTCAAGTGCGACGGGGCTTCGGTAGCGCACGAATGCCGCGCCTAGACCTCTACGCAAGTAGCAGGTACGACATTTGTCGGTACAGAGGAGCGTGGCAGATTTGTGGAACTGTTCGGAGTGCTCGATATTTTCTTTAAGATTGGCAAGCGTTAACGCCTTGGGCTTAGGCTTGAAGATCTCAAAGCCCTCGATGCCGATAAAGTAAACCAGCGAGACGATAAAGATAACGATCAACAACTCAAGGAGCGTAAAACCCTTGCGTTTATACGATCGTCTCATCGGAACTATTTGTTTTGGCTACACTGGCTAAAGAGGATATCTTTGCCGTTGCCTTCGCCGCCCTCTTTACGGCGATACTC
>JALWQQ010000250.1 GCA_027083075.1 Campylobacteraceae bacterium | reverse complement strand
GTGCTAAGATATCTCTTTGCAGCTTTGCTAAGCACCCTTGCGCTCATCGCCGATACATGCACCGCAACACTTACCTCAAACACCGCATCACTGCTTTGCGAAGATAAAACCCTCAAATAATGGGGTCATGTATTAAATCTTAAATTTTCTCACCGTTATCGCATCAGTCTTTTTTAGATAAATTATGAACCTCTTACCAAAAAATCGCTACACTATTGGGAAAAATCGTATGGACATTTCAAGGGTAAGCTCAATGGGAAGAAAGATCGTTTTTGTTTGGTTTTTGCTTGTTGCTGCGCTTTTTGCACAGCGTTTTAGTGAGATTCGTTTTGTCGGACTCAGCCATCTCTCCGACGCAAGCGCCAAGGAGATCATCGGTTTCGATGCGGGCGACGATGTAGATGCGATGCGGATCAACGAGGCGCTCAAAAAGCTCTATGCTCAAGGCTACTTCAAAGATGTGCGCGCAGAGCGATCCGGCAATACTCTCATCTTTCGCTTCAAAGAGAAAAAGGCTATTGCCAATGTCGAGATGGACGGTTTCGGCAAAGATAAAGAGAGTGAAAAATTCCTTGAGGCGATAGGGCTCAAGCGCGGGGCGCTTTACGACGAAGAGAAGATCGCACATGCCAAAGAGGAGATCGTTAAAGCGCTTGAGGCACGCGGCTATTACGATACGGTAGTCGAGACCGATGTGACACCGGTGGGCGAGAGTAGTGTTTCGATCAAATTCGATGTGAACAAGGGCGAGAAGATTACGATCCGACGTATCAATTTTATCGGTGCGAAAAAGCTTGATAAAGATACATTACAACTTGACCTTGCCAATAAAGAGGCGGATTTTATGGGGTGGTTGCCTTTCTTGAACGACGGTGAGGCACATGTCGATCAGTTGGCGTACGATGCCTATCGTCTCAAAGATACCTATATGAAACACGGCTATATCGATGCGTATGTCTCTAAGCCGTTGATGCGGGTTGATTTCGGTTCGTACAATGCCAAGATCAATTATCTGGTGCACGAAGGCGAGCAGTATCGTATCGGCGATATCGAAGTCGAATCCGACATAGAGGGTCTCGATGAGAAACGACTGAAGTCGATGTTGGTATTGCACAAGGGTAAGATCTTCAATATCAAGAAGATGCGCCGCGATATGCGTACGCTCAAGACGGCGGCAGGAGATCTGGGGTATGCTTATGCTCGCGTGGTCCCGCAGATGCATAAAGATGAAGAGAAACATACGATCGATTTGAAGTTTGTCATCCAAGGCGGCGATGTCGTGACGATCAACGATGTGTTGATCTCAGGCAACAACCAGACCAAAGATCGTGTCATTAGACGCTATCTCTATCTGGCGCCCGGCGATAGATATAGTGCCACCGATCTTCAAGATTCGCGTAATGCCTTAGGGCGTACCGGCTTTTTCGAGAGTGTCAAGATCGAAGAGCAACGCATCTCGGAAGACAAGATCAACCTTCTTGTCAAGGTCAAAGAGGCGCCCACCGGAACCATCTCCGTCGGTGGTGGCTATAGTACCTACGAGAAGGCGATTTTTACCGCTTCGGTCTCGGATAAAAACTTTTTAGGTACGGGTATTGCGGCAAGTCTTGGATTTGAGTTTTCCAAAATCAAACGTAGCTATACGATCTCTTTGACCAACCCCCGCGTGTGGGATAGCCTCTATAGCCTCTCTTTGGGGCTAAACCAACGTCACTACGAATACCCCAACTTTATCACCGATACCAAGAGTGCCTCACTTGTGGTGGGTAGAGAGTTTTGGCGTTATTGGCAAGCCTCTATAGGGGTACAGTATGTCAGCAACAACTCGCACAAAAACAACAATAGCTCTTTAGCGGCTTACGATCAAAACTTGACATTCTTCGATCCGATCGGATTCTACACCGAACGGTATAAAAAGAGCTCATTCCTAATGTCGCTCGGCTTTGATAATACCGATGACTATTATGTGCCCCGTAGCGGGATGATTGCCGGTGTTAATGTGGAGTTTGCTTCCCTGAGTGGTGATGATGTCAATCTTAGCAAGTACCCCGGCGGTTACGGTAAGTTTACAAAAGTCTCCGGTAGATTCGGATACTATTACGGTTTGCAGGATTGGATCGATTATGATTTGATCCTTCGCTTTAAAGCACGCGCGGAAGAGATCTTCTCGAAGAGCGGTGAAAAACTTCCGATTGCCGAAAAGCTCTTTATGGGGGGTGCGGGCAGCTTGCGCGGATACGATCCCTATTCGCTTTCACCGGGTAGTAGCACAAGCTACTACGGTACCGGCGGTAAGAAGAGTGCTACCTTCTCTCTTGAGGCAAGCATTCCCTTCTCCGAGTCCGCCAAGATGCGCCTGACGGGCTTTTATGACTACGGGATGATCGGTGAAAATAGTTTCGGTGAGATCAAGCGCTCTTCTGCGGGCGTGGTGGTCGAATGGCTCTCCGGATTTGGTCCGATTAACCTTATCTTTGCTAAAGCATTGGATGCAAAAGGGTATGATAGAACCAGTACCTTCGAGTTTACAATGGGTACGAAGTTTTAAACCCAAATCTCGAAGTAGGATTCTTTGCATTTGCGTTGTGCTCGCGTTTGCGGCGTTTGCAGAAAATTCGAGTCGCACCCGTAGGGGGAGGAGCGTAAAACAAAAGCAAACTGCTTTGCTTGTGTAGCTCCGCACGACGCTGCGTATATACCGAAGGTATAGCGGACGTCAGGGTAGCACACTATGCGAAGTCCGCGAATGCGATGATAATGCAAAGTCGTATTTCTATTTTGAGATTCGGGTTAAATCACGCCTCTATCGCTACGCGTGTATCGTCTTCACTATCGAGGATACGGATCGCAAACGTTGCTCCTGACTTCCGCGTTTTCTTACCCTAAAATCATAACCCCCCTATTTTAGGGACTTTCAAAGGGATAAAACCCCTCTTTTGTGTGTCCCGACCTTCAAATTGCTACAATATCCTATGCATTATCGT
>JALWQQ010000249.1:5914-11751 GCA_027083075.1 Campylobacteraceae bacterium | reverse complement strand
CACAGCGGAGCTTATGACACCGCCTATCATCGGTGCGGCGATGCGCTGCATGACTTCAGAGCCTACGCCCGTACCGTGCATAATGGGCAAAAGTCCCGCTAAGATGGCGGAGACGGTCATCATCTTGGGTCGTACGCGCAGTACCGCCCCCTCGTAGATCGCCTGTTTTAGATGCGGCATATCCAATCTGCCCTCTTTACGATAGTGCGCGACACGCTCTTTGAGATAGACGATCATGACGATCGCCGTTTCGGCGGCGATACCAAGTAGTGCCAAAAAGCCTACGATCACCGCTACGCTCATATGGTATTTAAGCCAATAGAGATAGATGACGCCGCCCGTTAGTGCAAAAGGAAGGGTAGCAAAGACGATCAGCGTCGGTACAAGATCCTTGAGTGCCAAGTAGATCAGCAGTAAGATAAGTAGCAGTACCGTCGGTACGATCCAGACCATCTTTTTGAGTGCAGAGTGAAGATACTCCGCTTGCCCCGCCCATTCGATGTGATAACCCGGCGGTAGTTTTAATGATGCAAGATGTGCTTTTGCCTTCTCTTTGTAGCTAACGGCGGAAACGCCGGGATCCGGCGTAATGTAGATAAAGGTAACCGGTTGTGCCGATTCGCTTTTGATCACCGAAGGACCCTGCACGAAGCGTAGTGTTGCAAACTTTCTTAGCGGCTGAAATCCGCGCGCCGTTTTGACGCGTATCGCGCCGATCGCATCAAGGCTGCTGCGATCTTTCTCTTCGAAGCGCACGGCGATGCCGTAACGCTCCAATCCCTTATAGAAGGTACCAATGCGTTTCCCGCCCAGTGCGGTAGCGATATAGTGCTCCATGCCTGCCTTGTCGATACCATAATGTGCCATGGCGGTTTCATTGAGATCGATATCGAGATAGTAACCCGTGTCGCTGCGATCGGCAAAGACCGACCGAGTAATGTTAAGCTCGCGCAATTTGCCCTCTATCTTCTCGGCAACCGCCTGCATCTTGGCAGGATCGTCTCCAAAGAGTTTGATGCCCAACGGTGTACGGATACCGCTGATAAGCATATCGATGCGCCCGCGAATCGGATAGGTCCATGAGTTGACCAATCCCGGAAATCGTAAGGCTGCATCCATCTGCTTGAGTAGCTTCTCCTTGCTCATGCCTGCGCGCCATTGCGATTTGGGTTTGAAAGTGATGATCGTCTCTAACATACCAAGCGGTGCAGGATCGGTAGCGGTATCGGCACGCCCCGCCTTGCCGAAAACGCTTTTTACCTCGGGAAAGCGTTTGAGTATCGCGTCGCTCTCTTGCAAGAGTTGTTTGCTCTGATCGATAGAGATGCCGTAGGGCGTGACGGGCATATACATCACATCACCCTCGTCAAGCATCGGCATAAACTCCCAATCGAGTGCGCGATAAAAGGGAAGTGTCAGTGCCAAAAAGAGCACGGCACCGATCAAGACAAGGTAACGCAGCTTGAGTGCAAGCACAAGAAGGGGTCTATAGAGAAAGATCAGCACCCTATTGATAGGATTTTTCTCTTCGGCGATGAGCTTGCCTTTGAGAAAATAGATCATCAAGACCGGCACCAAGGTCACCGAAAGAAGTGCACCTGCTGTCATCGCAAAAGTTTTGGTAAATGCCAGAGGTGTAAAGAGTAAGCCCTCTTGTCCCGAGAGCGCAAAGATAGGCAAAAACGAGACCACCACCAAGGCGAGTGCGAAAAAGATGGGACGCCCGACGGTTTTAGAGGCGGAGACGATCGCTTCGATGCGCTCTGCTGCATCCTGCGCTGCGCCCTTTTGTACTTTGTGCTGTAGCAGTACCTTGTGTGCATTTTCTATCATTACGATAGAAGCATCCACCATGGCGCCTACGGCGATGGCGATACCGCCAAGACTCATGATGTTCGATCCGATGCCAAAGAGTTTCATCAGCAAAAACGGTAGCATGATTGTCAGCGGTAAAACGACTATCATCACGAGCGATGAGCGAAGATGTAGCAAAAAAAGCGCAATCACTGCGATAACGATCACACTCTCTTCCAATAGTGTTCTTTTGAGTGTATCGGTCGAGGCTTCAATGAGTTTGCTTCTATCGTACACGGGAACGATTTCCACCCCGTCGATATGAAGCTCGCCAAGCCTCTTTTTGATCTTTTTGATCGTGCGATAAAGATCGGCTCCATAGCGCACGATCACGATGCCGCCGACCGTTTCCCCTTTGCCGTTGAGTTCTGCCAAGCCTCGACGGGGCGCAGGAACCCTTTCGATGCGCGCGATATCACCAAGCTTGAGCGGTATGCCGTCTTTGCTGCGAACCGTGAGCGAAGCGATCTCATCAAGCGAACGCAGATAGCCGCGCGCCTGCACCATCCACTCGAAGCCGTTTTTAACGACGATGCGCCCGCCTGTATCGTTATTGTTGCGCTGCAAGGTCTTGACGATGTCGTCGATACCGAGTCGGTGCATCGTCAATATGTCGTTATCGATCGTTACCTGAAAGGTAGGCACGAAACCACCGACGGATGCTACCTCGCTTACACCATCTATACCCATCAGACCATATTTGAAGTAGTAGTCCTGCAAACTTCGTAGTTGAGCCAAGTCGTACTTTTTTGAGCGCAGGGCATATTCGTATGCCCAGCCTACGCCCGAAGCATCGGGACCTAACGAAACCTCCATATCTTTGGGAAGCTTGGATTGTACGCTTGCAAGCTGTTCCAGTACGCGGCTACGCGCCCAGTAGAGATCGGTGCCGTCCTTGAAGATGATGTATATAAGTGCATTTTCATAAGTAGAGAAGGCGCGCACCGTGGCGATATCGGAGATAGAGAGAAATTGTGTCACTAACGGATAGGTGCCTTGCTCATCGATGAGTTTCGGACTTTGCCCTTGCCATTTGATCTGTACGATTACTTGCGGTGGCGAGAGATCGGGGAGCGCGTCAAGCGGGGTATGGCGGATGGCTGCCACCGAGGCGATCACCATAAAGAGGGTGAGCATGAGGATCACAAAACGATTTTTGACACTAAAGTCGATAATCTTCTCTATCATCGGTACAATCCGTTTATTTCCGCATCGGCATCGAGCAAGAAGAGGGCGGATGCTGCCACTTTATCCCCCTCGTGCAAACCTGAGCGTATGGCATAGCGATGATTGTCTATCGATTCGACCGTAACCTTAACGGGCGTAAAGAGACCCTCTTTTTCCTCTTTTAGTACAAAGGTGCCCTCTTTTTTATGCAAGATCGCTTCGGCGGGAAGCACTAAGCGCTCTTCCGCCTTGCCGCTACCCTCAAGCAGGGCAAAGGCACCGGGTCTTAGGATGCCGTTTGGATTATCTATCTCAACCCTGAGCGTCGTTGACGCACTCTCTTTGTCGGCAAACGGGTAGAAAAAAGGATGAGTTGCCGTAAAAGTTTTGTCGCTGCCCGGCACATGGACACGAAATGTTCGCATCCTCTGCCAACTTGCGATTTTATCCTGCCAAATACGTGCTTCCATTCTAACCCTTTTTGTCGAGACAACCCTGGCGATCGGCATCTTCCCGAGATAATCCCCCTCTTTGAGGAAGCGCTTGTTTATCCACCCCTCAAAGGGTGCGTAATATAAGATGCTGCGTTGCGGGCTACCGCGCTTGGCAAGAGCGGCGATCTGATCCGCTGTCAACCCCAAAAGCCGCAACCGTCTTCTACTGGCGGCGATCGGCTTGGCATTGCCGAAATGTAGCGCACTGAGATATTGCTGTTGCGCCTTATAGACTTCGGGAGAGTAGATACGCGCTACCATCTCACCCTTTTTTAGGTAGCGATAGGGGGATTTGATGTAGAGTGTTTCGATATATCCCGTGTATGGCGGCAAAAGATCGTGTTCAAGGCGTGTGTCGGCGACGATATAGCCGTAGGCATGGGTACGATGGTGTATCTTCTCTTTTTTTACCGTAGCGATACGGACATTAAAATGCTGCTCTATCTTTGGCATCGCTCTTTGGGTCGCTACCTTTGTCGCCTTTTTGCCACTACCGCTCTTTTGCATCGATGCACCGCATTTTCCGGCACCGCACTGCATCCCGCCGGAGGGCAGCTTGGCATAGAGCATCCCGCTTATGAGCATCATCATGCAGATACTGCGCATTATATCTCTCCCGTTAACGTGTGTAGTTTGGCAAAGACCTTCATATAGGCGGCTTTGACGGCGATCGTTTCACGTTCGATATCCAGCGCCTCTTGTAGTACTTTCGTGTAACTGATGAGATCTTCGCCGCTTTCGATCGCATCAAGGCTCAGTCTGTGCATAGCTGTGATCTGTTTGACATTTGCATCGTGAAGGAGATGTAACTGCCTACGATAGCCTTGCAAAAGCGCATAGATCCGTACGATCTCGCTACGCAGTTTTGCTTCGGTGTCGTTGTAGTGCTCTTGTTTCGCCAACAACATCGCCTTTGCCTCTTCGATACGTTTCTCTTCTCTGCCGTAGATCGGCAGGCTCACCCCCGCACCGATGCTAAGGTAGTCACGGTAATAGAAGCGATTGGCATAGCTAACACTTAGATACGGGTCGGGGTATCTCTGCAAGGTTCGCAGATGCAGTACCGCACGTCCTTGCGCAAGTTCGGCATCACTCTGTTGCAAGCGCGGACTACAATGAAGGCGTGATAGATAGTAGCGAAGTGCTTTGAGTCTAAAGAGTTGCAATTTGGGACGAAGTCGCAGGCTCTTTTGAGCACTCAGATAACGCAGAAGTGCCATCAGAGATCGGCGTTTACCGCGCAGTATCTCGATCTTGCTTTGGAAGCGCTTGATCATTAAAGATGCAGAGAGGGATTGCATCTGTGCATCTGCTGCAAGCTGCATATAATCATTATAGAGCGTACGGTTCTTTTGAAGAAGTTTTTGGTAGCGTCTTAGCAGAGCGATCAGCGCATCGGTCTCGGCGATAGAAGCGACGGTAATGCGAATCGACTCGGCAAGGCGAAGCTTTGCCTCGTTAAGCGTTGCGACAAGTTTCATTTTTTTACTACGTGCGATTGCCTTTTTGCTCTCAAGTGTACCGGACAAAGGGATGCGTTGCTTAAAGCTTAACGTATGTGTCTGCATTGGCTCGAGTGTGCGTCTTAGAGGGTTGTCCAATCTGATATCTGTGATAGAAAAGGAGAGCATTGGATTTTCCCATAAACCGCTTTGTGATATTTTTGCGTCGGCAGCCTTAAGTTTTGCTCGCAATGCTGCAAGAGAGGGGTGTGCCTGTATTGCTTTGGCAATGAGCCGATCAATCGTATCGCTCGATCGATACCCCTTTGCGCCGACAAAGATCGTCAATAAAATCAGTATCCATATATATCTCATGATGAAAGTCTATCGTGCTTGTGTGCATCTTTTGTGCATATAAATACAATAATTTCTATAAAACTACTTGACATTAAACCGATATTTGGTTATACTGCGACATATTTTTAGATATAAGGGTGCTTCCCACAACCCCGCATGCGGTGTGGACAAGGGCATCGAAGCGAGCGTTTATTGTCTCCCCTTCGCCCATTTCGGGTAAAACGATCTCGCGCTTTGGTGTCGCCGTCACGGGGTTTAGGGAGGCACTCCGCCAAAAAAGGATATTTTGATGTCGCGTGCATGTCCCGTTTCATTGGTGGCGATCGATAAGCGCATCGTTCGACTTAGCGCCATCTTGAGCGCTTTGACGATCCTACTCTTTTTGCTAACGCAAAGCAGTCTCTTTTCCTTTGTTTTACTCTTTGATTTTAGTGCAAGAGTGACGCGGCAAAATGCCCTGAGTCCTTTTTGGCGGCTCTCCTCCCTTTGTCTCTCCCTTTCTAAGTCAGACCCCATTCGATGT
>JALWQQ010000249.1:0-5904 GCA_027083075.1 Campylobacteraceae bacterium | reverse complement strand
ATGTGACGAAGCGCCCAAGCGCTTTGCACTTTTTCTCGGGTGGATTTTGGCAGCGTCACTCTTTGCTTTTTTCTTTGTCGGGTTACAAAAGGTAACAATATCTATCGCCATACTTCTCTTTGTCTGTACCCTCCTTGAGGCGCTATTCGACTTTTGTATCGGCTGTTGGTTATACTACCTTATCAAAAGATTCTCTTAAGCCTCACAAGCGAAATCGCTTATCGGGCAGGGGAGGGAGTACGGATATGGTAGGCATCTCAACCAAAACGGTCTATGCTGTAGCGGCACTCTATCAACTGAGTCGCGCCCCCAAAGATGCGGTGCTCAAGATCAAAGAGATTGCCACGCAAGCGGCAGTGCCGCAAAACTTTTTAGAGCAGATCTTACTTGAGCTCAAAAAGCAGGGCATTTTAGAGAGTGTCAAGGGTGCACACGGCGGCTATAGGCTTGCCAAAAGTCTCAAAGAGGTGACACTCAAAGATATCGTTGCCATCCTGGAGTCCGAAGCCTTTTCCGACCCATGTAAAACCGAAGAGCCTGCTCTCAAGCTCTTTTGGAACGATATCCGCAATGAGATACTCTCCGTTTTCGAGGTGCCGCTAAGCGAACTTGAAAACTACGGTCTTAAAGCAGCGGGAGCACTCAACTTTTCTATATAAGGAAGATAGATGTCGGTTGATTTCGAGGCTTTTCAGACGATGATGGTGCACGCTACTGCGCAGCGCGTACGCGCCATCGCGCCTGTCGTCACACCTTCGGCAGCTTTTGGCTACAGCGATGCACAGGAGGCCGAAGCGATCTTTTCGGGCGAAGCGCAACTACCGCTTTATGCGCGCGTCGGTAACCCGACCAATGCCAAATTAGAGTCGGCACTTGCCACGATGGAGGGCGGACTTGGCGCCATCGCTACCGCGTCGGGCATGGGGGCGCTTGCTATGGTGCTCACTGCACTCTTGGAGACGGGTGACGAGGTGCTCTGTATCGGCGGTTTCTTTGGCGGCACCTTCACCTTGGTCAAAGAGACCTTTGCGCGTTTCGGCATCAAGAGCAGCTTTTGCGAAACCGAAGATTTCGACACCATCGAAAGCAAGCTTCAAGCGGGCATCAAGCTTGTCTTACTCGAAAGCGTCGGCAACCCCTCTTTGACGCTACCCGATCTACCGCGCATCTTTGCACTTTGTAGGCGCTACAAAACACTCTCCTTGATTGACAACACCGCTACACCGATCCTACTAAGACCCCTTGAACTCGGTGCAGACTTTGTGATGTACTCGACGACAAAAAATATCGCCGGTTTTGCCGGACCGCTCGGGGGCGCAGTCATCTTTAGAGCTGTCAATGAAGCCGACGATACCCTTTTGGATGCCAAATATGCCGCACTGCACAAGTTTGTCAAAAAGGCGGGCAAAAAGGCGTTCATGCCGATACTTAAAAAGCGCGCACTCCGCGATATGGGGATGACGGCAAGCGCACTAAGTAGCTATATTACGCTTTTGGGGCTCGAGACCCTACCGCTTCGTGTAGCGCGTGTCAACCAAACGGTAGAAAAAGTAGTAGCGATACTCAGCGAGAGGCTACCGCAAGATATCCGCGTCAATCATCCCTCCTTGCCTACCGATGCGCAGCATGCGCGCTATAAGGCACAATTTTCCCAAGGCTGCGGTCCGATCTTTACACTGGAGTGCGGTAGTAAGGCGCGTGCCTTTGCCTTGCTCGATCGCCTTAAACTCGCTATCATAACCGCCAATATCGGCGACAACCGCACTTTGGCGCTACATATGGCAAGTACGATCTATCGCGATTTTGGCGAAAGCGATCGTCGCTACCTCGGCGTTAGCGAAGGGCTTGTGCGCGTCTCCGTCGGTCTTGAGAGCGCCGAAGCGATCGCGGAAGATTTTTTGCAAGCTGCAAACGGTTTATAGAAACAACCGAAGCGGTTTTAACATGCTCTTCACGCCCCTTAGCTTGCCCCTTAGCTTGGGGGCTTCAACTTGTCCCGGGAATGCGTACTCAAACTTGCGTACTAAATTACTTGCCATTGTTTGCAAGAATTTGCATGCTGCTCTAGCATGAGAGAGAGGAGGGGATGGACAAGTCGCTTTCATATCGGGAGCGGATCGGATCCACACAGAAAGATGCGGAAGAGAAGAACTGCTTAAAATTGCGGGAAGGCTACGCAAGCTTTCGGTTGCGTGAAGCGATAAGCGTCAGTGCCGCCAAAGAAGCGACGGCAACATAGACCCAAGTGGGGATCGGCAACGGATCGCCGGCAGCGTATGAGTGCAGTCCGGAAAGATAGTAGTTGACCCCGAAATAGGTCATCAGTACGCTGAAGTACGCCCAAGTCGCAGCTACGATAAAGGCAAAGTTGCTACGCAAGAAGGGCACGAAACGCATATGTAGTACCGCAGCATAGACCAAGATGGTAACGGCAGCCCATGTCTCTTTACTATCCCATCCCCAGTAACGCCCCCAGCTTTCATTTGCCCAAACACCGCCGAGGAAGTTGCCGACAGTGAGTAGATAGAGCCCTACGATAAGCGCCATTTCACTGAGGTTGCTCAACTCCTTGATGGAGCGATCGATCCCTTCGTGACCCGATTTGCCACGAACGATATAGAGGATGAGCACCAAGAGTGCCAAGATGGAGCCAAGCCCTAAAAAGCCATCGCCTGAAATGATCGTCGCCACATGGATCATCAGCCAATAGGACTTGAGAACCGGCACGAGATTGGTGATCTCGGGATTGACAAAGCTCATGTGCGCCACACCCATCGTGATGCCTGCCAAGATCGCCGCGCCCCCGAGAGCAAAAGGCGAGCGTCGTGCGATGATGAGCCCCGCCAACATCGTCGCACCCGCGATAAAGACAATCGACTCATAGGCATTGGACCACGGAGCGTGTCCCGCGATATACCAGCGGATCGCCATGCCCGCCACATGCAAGGCAAACCCTATCCATAGCAGCGTCAAAGCAATGCGCATCGACCACTTGATCTTAAAGGCGGGTTTGATGACATTTGTAAATGCTGCGATAAGCAAAAAGAGTCCCGTTAGAAGATAGACAAGTACCAGTTTGGAGAAGAGATTGAGCTGATTATAGCGTATCTCCCATTTGATATGTGAGGCACTTGGCAATACGGCACTTCCGTACTTCGCCTGAATCTTATGCAAGCCGCGCAATGCAAGATCGGCACTGCTCCAGTTGCCGTCTTTGAGTGCTTTGCTAACCATCGTAAAGTAAGCGGCGATCGAGACGCGCGCCTCCTCCGCCTCTTTGGGTGGAAAGGTTTTGATCGCATCAAGCGGCGAGACCCATTTGTTGTTTTTATCGTTTGGCTTGGGGTAGATGCGCAGCAAAGAGCCCTGATAGGTCATAAAGGCGACATTGACCCTCTCGTCGGTTTTGATCAACTCCTTGTCGTAAGCGCTCTGTTCCAAGGGCTTTTTGCGTACTGCTACCGAGACATCGTCGAAAATCTTATATTTACCATTCTCGTCAAAAAAATCGGAGAAGGCGGCATACTTTCTCGAGGTATCAAGACCCAACTTCTTTGCGATCTTCGGATGCTTGATCTTGATCATCGGAATATCTTGGTAAAACTCGGGCTCTACCGTCATACCCAAAAAGAGCTGCATCGGATCGAGTCCGAAAACAGAGGTTTTGCCCGTAAGCTTGGCGATCACCTCGTGCGCGACCGTATCGACAGGCTTCATTCGTCCTTTTTTATCTTGCGCTACGAGATGCCCGAGCTTAAGCGCATGGGTTATATCGTATTTTTGCATATGCTTCAGTTGCGCTTCGCTTACATGCGGGCTTGCCGCGTCGGCATGTTGCGGCGCAAAGAGAAAGAGTGCGGCAAGTAGTGATGCCGCCAATGCCTCGTCTTGCAATTTTCTGGCACGCTTCAGGAGTGTTTGAAAGCGACTCTTGGGAGAGAAGAGCGACCAGATCATACCGATCGCCAAAAGCAGGTATCCCAGATAGGTAGGCAGTGCACCCGGATCGTGGTTGACCGAGAGTACGGTGCCGTGTTCGTCAGGATCGTAAGAGGATTGAAAAAAGCGGTAGCGACGATGATCGAGCACATGGTTCATATAGATATGGTAGGGCATCGTCAGGTTCTCCTCTTTGTCTATCAACGTCACATAACTCGAATAGGAAGCAGGGGTCATCGAGCCGGGATAGCGCTCCAGCCGGAAATCGTCAAGGCGAATCGCAAAGGGCAAAGTGATCACTTTGGCACCGACACGTATCTCGATATCGACACCGTTAAGGCTCAAGCGATGGATCTTGCCGGGTTCATTCTTGATCGGCTTGAAGACCTCATCTTTGCACTGCTTATCGACACAGATGCGCATCTTGATATACTCGGGTTGCCCCGCCTTGCTTTTGAGCTTATCGGTCGCCGCTACGACTTTGGCGCCCCGATGCACATCTTTGAGCACCACCGCATTGGAACCGAAACGATAGAGTGTTCTACGCTTCAGGTCGTTCGTTCCACCCGGAATCTCGCTCTGCTTGCGCGTATCCATACTCATCGTAAAGATATTGAAAGGGAAGGTCACCTTAAGCGCTTCCGGTGCGCCGCTTACCGCAAAAGTCGGTTTGTCGGTCGGTAATTTGGAAACGTTATATGAAACATAGAAGTTGCCCAGATCTTCGATCTCTCCATCTTCGATATAGTGGATCCTTCCGCGTCCGCCCGCCGAGATCTTCATCTCAAGAACCGTTTTGCCGTTTTTTGCATCCTTCACAAGCTTCTCTTCCGCAATGGGAAGATACTTGAGCAGTGCGACATCGACATGCTTGTCACCCACTTTGAGTGTTTCGTGTATCCGATTTGGCAACAGCGTAGAGAAGTAGACGGGCTTAGAGAGTACCACCTCGGGTTTCCCGCGTCCCGCAGCGATATCGAGCATCTTTACATCGCTTACCATCGTCTGCTTTGTCGCCCCCTCGCGAATATGCATGATCCCCTCATAGCCGAAATAGCGCGTGATCAACGCACCGATAGCGATCACCACAAAAGCGCTATGAAACAAAAAGACGGGGAAGCGCGTTTTGTAGGTTTTGTAGCGTAGAATGTTGTAGATAAGCACTATGATAAAGTAGAAGAGAAAGAGCTCGAACCACTTTGCCTTATAGACCAACGCGCGTGCAGTCTGCGTACCGAAATCATTTTCGATAAATGTCGCACTACCGATAATCGCGGCAAATGCCACCATCAAAAATACCGCCGCCTCCATCGAGACAAGGCGCAATAGCCACTGCTTCATTGGGATTTCCTTTTTTATTTCGGACAATTTTTCGCCAATTATAACCGATCTTTGTTAATAGTATGCAAGTGTAGTGAAACTACTTGAGTTCCCCCCAATGCATACCGATGCTCACACTACAACGTAGCGGCACCTCCAGATCATAAACGCGCTCCATTAGTGAAGCAAAACGCTTGCCGATCGCTTCGGCACGATCTGCCTCCACTTCAAAGATCAACTCATCGTGTATCTGCAGTAGCATCGCCGCCGGCAATGCCTCTTCTTCGATCAGTGTCTCGATCTCCAACATCGAAAGCTTGATCAGATCGGCCGCTGAGCCTTGAAAGACGGTATTGACCCCTTCGCGCAAATAGGCCGCCTTCATCATGCCGTTGGCATTTTCGTAGTCGAAGATACGCCTTCTGCCCAAGAGTGTTTCGACATAGCCGCGATGCTTGACCTGATCTTCGATCTCTTCCAAAAAACGCTTGACCGTCGGAAAGGCGGCAAAGTAGTCGCTGATGATCTGCTTCGCTTCGCTTTGGCTTATGCCAAGCTCTTGAGAGAGTTTGCGCGCCCCCATCCCGTAAAGAAGTCCGAAGTTGATCGACTTGGCAAAGTTGCGCTTCTGCTTTGCTTCAGCTT
>JALWQQ010000248.1 GCA_027083075.1 Campylobacteraceae bacterium | reverse complement strand
CGGATCGCGACGGATCGCCTCGATGGCAACCGTATTGAAGGCGATCGTCCACGGGCGCGTCGCATAGGTTGCCGCCATCGCGATGATCTTTTGCGCAAAGTTCGGATAATCCACCGCAAACTGCAGCGCCTGCATACCCCCCATCGAACCACCGACGATCGCCTTGACGCGATGGATGCCAAGCGACGAGAGCAGATGCATCTGTGCGCGCACCATATCTTTGACGGTGATGACGGGGAACTTGAGGCGATACGGCTCCAAAGAGGGATACGCTTCACTCATCGGTCCGGTAGAGCCGAAGCATGAGCCGATGACATTGGTGCAGATGACAAAATATTTGCGCGTATCGATCGCCTTGCCGTCACCGATGAGCCCATCCCACCATCCGGGCTTGCGATCACCCTCGTAGAGTCCCGCCGCATGATGTGAACCGCTCAACGCATGACAGACAAGCACGACATTGCTCTTCTCCTCGTTGAGCTCCCCGTATGTCTCGTAAGCGATATCGTACGGTTCGAGGATGCGCCCGCTTTCGAGATAGAGCGGATCGCTAAAGTGTGCCGTGTGCGTTTCGATCTTCATGCGCTACATCAACCTAATGGCTAGAGATTGCGATATTGTAGCGCAAAAGCACTTTTACACAGCCGCCTCTATCGCCTGCTTTAGATCCTCTATCAGATCTTGCGTATCCTCCAAGCCGACGCTCAGGCGTATCAACCCCTCGGGAACACCCGCGGCGATCAACTCCTCTTGACTTAGCTGCTGGTGTGTCGTGCTGGCGGGGTGGGTAATGATCGATTTGCTATCGCCGATATTCACAACAACCGAAAAGATCTTTGTCGCGTCCGCGATGCGCTGTGCCGCCTCTTTACTCTCGACTTCGAAACTGAGCAGTCCGCTTGCCATACCCTCTTTGAAATAGCGTTGTGCCAAAGTGTAGTGCGGCGAACTCTTAAGCCCCGGGTAGTTGACCTTTTTGACTTTGGGGTGCGACTCCAAAAACTCGGCGATCGCCAGTGCAGAGTCGGAGTGCTGCTTCATGCGAAGCGGTAAGGTCTCCAAGCCTTGGATATGCAACCATGAGTTAAACGGACTCGGTGCACCGCCGAGATCACGCAAGAGTGCCAGACGCACACGCAGCGTAAAGATCGGCAACGGTACATCGACATAAACCAAACCGTGGTAACTGGCATCGGGCTCATTGAAGTGCGCATAGCGTGCATTGCCTTTGATCTTTGCTACCAGATCGTCGCGCTCGACGATGATGCCACCCAGCGCCAGCCCCTGTCCCGTCGTGTACTTGCTGGTCGAATGCACGCAAAGATCGATGCCATGAGCAATGGGTTTACAGAGTACGGGTGTCGCGACAGTGTTATCGACACAGCTAAGAATCCCGTGTCTGTTCGCTATCTCGGCGATCGCTTCTATGTCGGCGACATCGATGCTCGGGTTGGTGAGACTTTCGAAAAGGATCAACTTTGTCTTTTCATCGATGAGCGGCTCAAGCGTACTTAGGTCGTTGACATCGAAAAAACGCGCCTCGATGCCAAAACGCTTGATCGTATGTGTCGCCAAGGTATTAGTGCCGCCGTAGACCTGCGACGCGACAATGACATTATCCCCCGCCTCGGCAACATTGGCGATGGTGTAGAAGATCGCCGCCATGCCCGATGCGGTAGCGATCGCTGCCGTGCCCCCTTCGAGTGCGGCAAAGCGCTTCTCGAAGACATCGGTCGTGGGGTTCATTAAGCGCGTATAGATATTGCCGAGTTCCTTGAGCGCAAAGAGATTGGCGGCATGCTCGCTGTCGCGAAATTGATACGCCGTACTTTGGTAGATCGGCACCGCCATCGTCCCTTGCGCATCTTTCTCATAACCCGCCTGCACCGCTATAGTCTGATCGTGCATAGCTCTTCCTTTTTTAGAAAGTGTGAAAATAATATTTGATTATAACGGGTAAATGCTTGAAGATGACAAAGGCTCGCATCGTGCCGATGCCCTCTTTATGGGCAAGCGCTTCAATAGATATCCCCGCGATTGTCCGCCTTTTCCATATAGATCACCAACTCATCTTCAAGCACATCATAATAATCCCCGGTTAACTTCGTCGACGGAAATATACATCTCGGGGTTGTCTGCTCTGATACCGTACGATTAAGTTCGCAATTTTAAAAGCCCTTTGGACTCGCAAGATACCTAAAGCAAAAGGGGACAGTTTGCAAATCAACAAAGGGCTTGAAGAACAGGTCAAGGCGTTTCGATCTTTCCTTCAAAAGCGTCATACCTGAGACTATTAACAAGCCACTTGGTGGGATATATCTAGACTTGGAGGCGGAACGAAGTTGCATTCAGCCGAAAGCTTTGCAACGAGAAAGATTGATTCTCATTTGCGAATCCAAATTGTAATCATAACGACTATCGTGGGGAATATTTGAGCCGTTAGGTTGATTTATCATCCTTTCTCGTAGTCGTGATCGTTTTCAAATAAACGTTGTCTATCTTTCCAATAATCAGGTTTTCTATTAAGTTGCATGACTGCCAATATTACAATCTCATCATCTCTTTTATAATAAATCACCCCATAAGGAAATCTGTTTGTCAAACATCTTCTTATATCATCTCCCATGGGATGCCAAGCATTTGGAAACCGTACGATTCTTTGGATAGTGCTATAAACTTCATATGCAAACTCAAGACCTAAATTTGCGCTACATTCTTCATAATGATCAATCGCTTTAAAAAACTCATTTTCAGCATCAGGATGAAAAGAAAATTTCATTTAGCAAATCTCTGTTTTACTTTTTTAAAAACCTCGTTACCATCTATTGGATGGACTTTTCCATTCTCAATATCATTTTTTCTTTCCAAGGCTGTCTCAAACCATAAGCAATCAATAGATTTATCCAATCCATTTAAATTAGTTAAAATCTTATCAACGATTTTAATTTTTAAATCAAGCGGCAAGAGTTCAATCTCTTCAAAAAGTTCTCTTTCTTCTAC
>JALWQQ010000247.1 GCA_027083075.1 Campylobacteraceae bacterium | reverse complement strand
CGCCTCTACCGCTTTTTCGAATGCTTCACGATCTTTGGTTGCGCCTCTGTTTTCAAAGTCGTATGCAAAGCGTGCCGAACCGTCAAGCGATACGAAGTTCCATTCGTTGGTGACGCGATAGATCTTACTTGAGCGATCTTCGATGCCGCGCGGCTTGACCTCGTAGTAGATATGAAAACCGTCGCTTCCATGCGGCGCTACGGCGGGCACACGGGTTAGATCCCATGGATTGGAGGAGTACATAAAGTCGCGGCTGACCAATGCACCGACGGGACAGACGGCAAGACACTCGCCACAATCGGAACAGTCGGTTTGATCGGTGCCGTTGCTCGGCGCGATGAGTGACTTTTGCAACTTGTTCCACATCGCATAGGCATCTTTGGGCATGCTCTCTTTGAACTGTTTATCGATCCCTTCGCCGCCGCGCTTGGTTGTGCCCAGCGCATTGTCTCCGATCATATCTTTACAGACGGTCACACACCGCTCACAAACGATACAGAGTGCAGGGTCGTAATGAAGCACACTACTCCAGTTGGCAGATCGACGATCCAGATCGGGGATCGCATAGCTTTGCGAATCGACCTGAAGCTCAAGTGTATAGTTTTGCAGCTCGCACTCGCCGTGTTTGTCGCAGACACCGCACTGCAGGGGATGGTTGACATCATACACCTCCATGATCGCGCGGCGCTCTTCCATGATGTCGGGGGTCTCGGTGACAACCTCCATCCCCTCTTTCACCTTGGCATTACAGGCATAGACGCGCTTACCGTCAGCTTCTACCAAGCAGATGCGACATGCCAAGGTAGGGCTACAGCGCGTCAGATAACAGATCGCCGGAATAAAGACGCCGTTGGCACGGGCGGCATTGAGAATATACTCGCCCTCCTTCGCCTTATACTGCTTGCCGTCTATCGTAATGGTGACATAATCTTCTACCGTCTGTACTTCACTCATCTTATTCACCTGCCTTTGTGGGCTCTTGGATTTTCTCAAGGGTTACGGCTTGAAATCTGTAAGAGGATAACAAAGCCCAACTTAAGCCCTTGTCATAGCTTGGACTCAGAGCGATCGTGCCTTTAAGCGATGTATCGATCGTAAACAGTCGCTCGAAGCGCACGCCGTCAATCGTAAAGGCAACCCGATCGCCCTCTTGCAATTTGCCCGCCTTGGCAAACTGCTCCGACCCACGCAACACCGCCTCTTCCGCCAAGAGCGGCGATCGCGCCGCAAAAGGCGATAGAAGTGCAGAGGGGTTGCAACGATAAAGCACCGTACCGTCAAATGCGCTCTCGATCTCAACCTCTTCTAAAGATAGCGGTGCCACGGGAAGATCGACATTGTTTAGCGCATAGCCGCGATGCGGCGTGCCGTCGATCTCGAAATAGTCGGGCAGATCATCAAAAGCGATCGGCGCAAAACCTTTCTCTTGCGGCAAGAGAGGCGTATAGTCGATCGTATAGCGCGCATGCATCCCGAGGGCATTGGCGATATCGTTGAGTACGTACCCCTCGTACGGTAATGCCGGATGCATCGGTACGACGGTTTTATCATAGGTCGTCACGGTGCCCTCTTGCTGATTTATCGCGGGCATGTCAAGATCGCCGCCACCCAATGCCGAAAGGGTAAAGTCCGCCTGAACGTTATAGCCGACCGTGTAGCCCTCCGCCTCTTTGTCAAGGTCACAAATCAGTGCGATCCCCAATGCATTGGCAACGGGCGGTAGACAGACGACATTAAAGCCTGCATAGCGCTCCAAGAGCGCTAACAGCTTAGCGATCGTCTCCGCATCGGGATGCGCGTAGAGATCCTCGCCGACGATCAGCGTATAACCGTGGCGGTAGCGCAAACTTTGACGAATCGCCTCAAGCTCCTCTTCGCCGACATTGCTCTCGGCACTGAGGTAACCTACATCCAGATCCTCAAGATAGCGACGCGCCTCTTCGGGCAAGTCGGCATCTTGCAAGAGTGTGGCCGCCAAAAGCGCCGCAACCGCCGCCTCGGTACCCGGCTCATACTTAACAAACTGCGTGACTACGGTCTGCATCTCGCTATCTTCCATCGGATGCAGATAGATAACGCGTGCGCGTTCCCACTTACTCGCTTTGGTGATATGGTAGCGCGCGCCGACATGATCGTCGTTGATGCGCGTACCGAAGATCATCACCACTTGGTGGGTGTCGGTTTCATTGAGATCGCCGCCGTAGAGCATGCGTCCCGTTACGCTACCGTAAGCGCGCAAAAAGCGTTGGTAATCATACACTTGCGGTGCGACAAGCTTAAAGCCTAAGCGCTCTTTGAGTTTTTGCAAGAGATACGCCTCTTCGTTGCTTGTATAGGCCGAGACTATCACACTATCGGCTTTGCGAAACGCCTCGATCGCTTTACCGAAAGCTTCAGGATCTTTTCTTGCACCGCGGTTGGCATAGTCAAAACCGTATCGACCCGCGGGACAAAGCGAAGCGAACTCATGGTTGTTGCTTACGCGATAGATCGCCGTCTCGTTATGCCAAATATCGGCTTGCTTCACCTCATACTCCATCTGACACCCGCCGCCACAGTGCGGGCACGAAGAGGGGATCTTCGTCAGCTCCCATGCGTTGGCGCGGTACTTAAACGCGGTATCGACCAATGCACCGACGGGACAGACCGCCGCCGCCTCGCCAAGCGTAGCATAATTCTTTTCGGGCTTGACATTGATGATCTCCGAGTTGTAGCCGCCGAATTTCAGCTGCAACGCCTCATCGCCCGTGATCTCGTTAGAGACACGCACACATCGCTCACACATGATACAGAGGTTGGGATCATAACTTACAAATCCCCAATTTTGTATCGGTCGATACTTTTCTCGTGCGGTAAACTCCTGATGATCGAGTCCGAACTCCAGCGTTTTGTTCTGCAGGTCACACTCGCCGCTTTGGTCGCATACGCCGCACTCAAGCGGATGGTTGACATTGTAGAGCTTCATGATATTTTGACGCTCTTCATAGAGTGCGGGGGTATCGGTAT
>JALWQQ010000246.1:2690-3008 GCA_027083075.1 Campylobacteraceae bacterium | reverse complement strand
AAAGGGTGCATTTGCATGTCATTCACGTTCACACCTTTATCTTACTCTTATCTCTTTTCGATTCCACATTCCTCGTTACCCATTAAGCCAAACCTTTTCCCTTCACCATATAGACGGGGCTAAAGCCCCTACCCCTTCACTCCTCATTATTTACTTTATCTGCATGCTTTACGCATATTTTGCACCATCAAAAGTAGCAGCGCCGCGACAAAGAGCTTCATATTGATCTCACTGCCTTTGTGTACATTGGCAAAGGTCTGTGACTGCGTCATCGCTTCACCACCCAGCTGCATCGTGATGATATCAGGGATATAATAA
>JALWQQ010000246.1:0-2680 GCA_027083075.1 Campylobacteraceae bacterium | reverse complement strand
CAATGTCAGCTTATCGCGCTCGAACATCTTAAATTTATACCCCTCATAAAGCAAAATCGCCACCACTGTTGCATCGACCACATAATGCAAACGCACAAAATTTTGCGTCATAATGAGCCCCTCTTGGTAGCGACTCAGGAGTGGCACTCCCAACCACTGCTCGCTATGAAACGTTACCGGTGCTACCACCACGCCGGCGTAGAGTGCTGCGCCAAGTGTTACGCCCAATAAGATGAGATACACCATCGTCACTTTACGAAAGATCGGTTTCATTATTTTCCTTTGTTTGTTTTTAAAGAAGCATACCAAAACTTTTCACCCTTCTCTCATCACTCTTCACTCATCACTCTTCACTAAAAAAGACGGGGCTAAAGCCCCTACTCCTTGATATCGTTACCCGTTATCCGCTATCTGTTATCCGTACGGCTAAAGCTCCTGCTTCTGCAATGCCGTTATCTGTTATCTGTTATCCGAACGGCTAAAGCCCCTACTCCTTGATATCGTTACCCGTTATCCGCTATCTGTTATCTGCACCGTAAAACCCCTATCCAGCCTGGCATAGTCACGATAAAATGCGATCTCGCATACGCCTCTGGCTTGCAAATAGCGCTCTATCCTCTCACGCTGATTATAACCCATTTCACACGCCAGATAGCCGATCTTGCGCTCGATACACAGATCGACGATCGCCTTGAGCAGCTCATCTCCCTCTTTACCGCCAAAGAGCGCCTCATGCGGCTCATACGCTGCCACATCCTTCATCAGCGTCACACCCTGCTCGATATAGGGCGGGTTGGAGACAACCATCTCCACCTGTTGTTCTACTGCATCAAGCAGATTGGAATACACAAGCGTGATGCGCCCTTGCAAGCCAAAGGCTTCGATATTGCGACGGGCAACACGTAGTGCCGTTTCGGAGATATCGGTTGCAATGATCTTTAGATGAGGAAATTTTCGCGCCAAAACGATCGCAATCGCCCCGCTACCGATACCGATCTCGGCGATCTGTTGTAAGTCGTGTCGCGCGATCAGCGCCGCGGCACGCTCCACCAAAAGCTCCGTCTCGGGACGCGGGATCAAAACCCCCTTTTCTACAACAAGCTCGATGTCGTAAAAGCTTGCCTTGCCGACGATATAGGCATAGGGCTCATGCGCTGCGCGTCGATGCACCATCTGCCAAAAGTGATCTGCCTGTTCTCTTGCGATCGGATCACTTTCATGTAGTATCAGATAGTTGCGATCTTTGTCGATCGCATGCGCTAAGAGCAGCTCCGCCTCAAAGCGCGGACGCTCACAAGCCTCGGCAAGTAGTTTGGTAGCCTTACCAAGTAGGTCGCCGATACGCTCCATGATCTCTTAATGCCCTTGTGCCATATCGACGATAGAGGGGTGTGATGCATCGGCATCACTCTGCGAAGGATCATACCCCAATGCCTTGAGTCGCTCTAAGATCGGCGGATGGGTATAGTAAAAAAAGATCACCAGAGGATGCGAAAGTGGAAAGGCTTTGTTTTCTCGTACAAGCTTCAATAGTGCCGAGATAAGATGCTGCTTGCCTCCCACTTCACTGCCGTGACGATCGGCGGCAAATTCGTTGTGACGACTCAAAAACGAAAGAAGCGGCGTAAAAAAGAGACTCAAGGGACCAAAAAGCAGTATCATCATCGCGATCTTCGCTCCCGCATCGGGCTGCACGCCCATCTGCACAAAGAGCGTGTCGCTTAGATGCCCGAAGAGATAGAGTGCTACAAAGAGCAAGAGACCGACTAAGGCGATATTTTTAAAGATATCGCCATGCTTGAAGTGCCCTAACTCATGCCCCAATACCGCTACAATCTCATCATCATCGAGCTTTTCTAACAAAGTATCAAAAAGAACGACGCGCTTGCTTTTGCCCAGTCCGCCAAAAAAGGCATTGAGACGATTGTCGCGCTTGCCGGCATCCATCACAAAAATACCGTCGCTCTTAAGCCCCGCTTCTTGCATGATCTGCTCGATGCGCGCCTTAAGCACCCCCTCTTGCAGGGGTGTAAACTTGTTAAAGAGCGCCATCAGTGTCGGCATCAAAAGATTGGCAGCGATCACGACGGCAAAGAGCAGTACAAAGGCCCAAAACCACCATGTCTCAAAGCTATGCATCACCGCCACCAAGGCGGCGATCACCGCTGAACCGATGATCGCAAAAAGCAACGCCGATTTAAGTTGATCGGTCACGAAGAGCTTGGGTGTCATGGTGCTAAAACCGAAACGCTTATCAAGCACAAACTTTTCATACCACTCCATCGGCAGGGAAACGATATAGTTGATCGCAACAAAACCGAGTACAAATAGCACACTATGCCACACGGTACCATCTGTTCCGACAAAGTGCAACAGCGCTGCAAAGCCGCCAAAGACCCACCACAAAAAGAGCAAATAGTCCACAAAGTAGCCGATCAATTTGAGCTTCTCCTTGGAAGCGGCATACGCACCCGCCTCCGTATAAGCTTCCTTTGCCATCAACACCGGCGACTTTTTGCGTACATCGTTAAGATAGCCGATCTGCATTATCGAGATATAGAGTCGAAGCAGCGTATAGAGCGAATAGAGTATCACAATGGCATTGAGCATCTTGGTTTATCCTTAGTATAAACTGTTATTGTAAGCATACTATAATATCGCCAAAAAAGGCTTGGTATGG
>JALWQQ010000245.1 GCA_027083075.1 Campylobacteraceae bacterium | reverse complement strand
GCACTATGGCAAAGCGCATGAAAAATCTCACAATCGATCTTCTACATAATACAACCATCGTAAAAAAACCTTTAAATAACGTAGATTTTACTATGTAGATTTTACTATATTGGACAATTGTATCTAATATATTTTTAAGCCTGAAATACTATACTATGAGTAGCGGATATTCGGGCTAAACTTGCTAGGAGGTAAGGACAGAAAGCCACGGGTCTTCAGCCTGAATGAAGATAGCCGGGTTGCATATCCAAAGAAAAGCGCCACTGTCGATTTTGATAGTTCGCTTTCATATACCAGTCCGCAAAGAAAAAGGAGTGACCATGAAACGCTTGGTTTCTAAAGCATTGGTTGGCGCAACAATCGCCATTGGGTTATCGGTTGTTGCAACACAAACGCTTGAAGCACACTGGTCGTGGCATCTTGGCTTCCAATCATTGGAGCACGAGTCGTCACATAACAAAGGTTCATCGGACAAAGGTTCGAAAGGATCAAGCGACAAAGAAGATCCTTGTGCCAAGGGGTCAAAAGGTTCAAGCGACAAAGGATCGCATCACCATAAACGCAAGCACAAACACACAAAACACCACAAAGGATCAAAGGGCTCTTCCGACAAAGGATCAAAGGGCTCTTCTGACAACACTTGTACACAGCCTACACCAGGCACGGGTGGCGGAAACGGTAATGGCGGCGGCACGCCTCCTCCACCGCCGGGCGGTGGAGGCACCACACCACCGACCGGTGGCGGAAATGGTATGGGCGGCGGAATCAACCCTGCCCCTTCACCGACACCGGGACCCTTGCCGGCTCCTGCTCCGACTCCGGGCGGAAATGGTACGGGCGGCGGAATCAACCCTGCCCCTTTACCGACACCCGGTGGAAACACTACCGGCGGCGGTGCAAATCCGACTCCTACACCCGCTCCTGCACCGACTCCGGTGGTTCCATAACTATACAAACTGCCCTTTCCGCATTTGCGGGGCGGCTACACATATTTTGTTAATTCTTTTATCCGAAAGCTTACAAATTCTCCACATTTTCTACCCGAACATACACCATTACCGTTGCTGAATATAAATGTAGAGAGTTAAAAATACGCTTCCTGTCATAGATCAATGGGGGATGCGCCAAGAAGAAGCTGACAAGTTATTGCCTAGAGATCGATCCCCGCTTCCCAATCGCCGTGTAGGTTGCACTTGGCTACGGCACTAAGCCTTTTGACGCCGTCAAGCTTGACGCGTGCCGCCAAATAGCCGCGGCTAATGACAGGTTCCAAAGAGACTTTGCCTACCGATTTTCCATCGGCAAACAGTGCGATCTCATAGATCCAGTGATCGGCGGTAGAGGGGTGGATGATATCGTGCTGCCCCACCGTCACTTCCACGAGGGTGTAGCCTTTCGCATCTTTGCCGCCCATGCGAATCTCGGGCATATGTTTAAGCTCTGCAGGTGTCGGGTTTTTCGGATCTTTTGGCTGCATCTTTTGCGTATTGACGATCTTCTTTTGATCGTAAGCACCCAGCATGCTTACCGCCAGCGTCGCTGCCGCCGCACCTTTAAGCATATCGCGTCTATCCATCTTTCACCTCCGTAATTTATTAGCTCTCATTATAACCAAAATAGATTACTTTGGTATAATGACCGTCATGGTAACACTCTTAAAGCAAACACCTTTTGCGCTTTCGCTAAGCGGCGGCGGTGCCCTGGGGTATGCACACCTTGGCGTACTACACGATCTTGAAAGGTACGATCTGCATCCGCAAAGCTATCTCGGCACTTCGATGGGCGGCATCATCGCCGCCTGTGCCGCCATCGGAATGAGAGAAGCCGAGATCTACGAAACGCTCAAGCGATTCTCCGCCTTTGGCAAGTGGCTCAAGCTCTCCTTTAGTGCCAAATCGCTTATAGAGACACACAAGATCAAAGAGATCTTCAAGGCGATTTTCAAAGAACGGACGATGATGCAGACCGAGAAACCGCTCTTTTTGATCGCCACCGACCTACAAAGCGCAGAACGACGCATCTTTACTCCCAAAGACAACCTCTACATCGTCGATGTACTTTTGGCTACCATCGCCGTACCCGGCATCTTCCCGCCCAAAGAGATCGGGGGGCGCTACTATGTGGACGGCTTCTTGTCCGAAAATCTACCGATAGAGGCAGCTTCTGAAACGCTCCTGCTTGCTTCCGATGTCATGAGTGCCGGCATACACAAAGCCGTCGAGAAGGATACGCCGCATGTAGGCGAGATCTTAGAGCGCACCATTCGCATCTTGGTACACAACCAAACCCGTGATAAGCTGGCATGTAGCGACAAAAAGGTTATTATACTCACTCCTGAACTCTCGGACTACAAGACCTACCACTTTAACAAGCTCGATGAGATTCGAGAGAAGGGCTTGGGGCTGCTCTCATGATCGCTTCACCGCTCTTATATCTGCTTGTACTTACCGGTATCTCGGGGCTTTTACTGACAGCACAAGAGCAAAAGCGCTGCCGTTGCTTTCGCTATATCCCCGCCATCGTGATACTCTACTTCGGGGTAATGCTCCTCTCAAGCTTCGGGCTTTGGGACAAAAGCGATGCCGCCGTCACGCAAAGCTACAAAAGCGCCAAAACCCTACTGC
The DNA here is from genome assembly GCA_027083075.1 of Campylobacteraceae bacterium. Taxonomy (GTDB): domain Bacteria; phylum Campylobacterota; class Campylobacteria; order Campylobacterales; family Sulfurovaceae; genus JALVPA01. The sequence goes on along the minus strand of JALWQQ010000245.1, from coordinate 409 downwards.
TACCCGCCATGATCTTTTTGCTACTGCTCGATGCCGACTTGAGAAAAATAGCGCACCTTGGCCTTAAGATGATCGGCGTCTTTCTCTTAGCATCGCTAAGCATCGTAGCGGGTTTTACGGTCATGTTTGCTCTCTTGCATCGCCTCTTTCCCGACGACGCATGGAAGGCTTTCGGTGCACTCAGCGGCTCGTGGATGGGCGGTACGGGCAATATGGTCGCGATACAAGGCGCGCTCGATCTACCCGATAGCGCGATGGGCTATGTGCTGCTCATCGACTCGATCGACTATGCACTCTGGGTGATGCTGCTCCTTGCTGCCGTTCCCTTCGCCAAGCGCTTCAATGCACACATCGGCGCCGACACCGAAGCAATCGACGCTACCCTCGAGAGGCTCGCGGCACAGTCAAA
>JALWQQ010000244.1 GCA_027083075.1 Campylobacteraceae bacterium | reverse complement strand
AACATATAGGTACTAAAACCAGGCTCTTTTTCTACTTTGTACTGTTTTGAGAAGTGTGCGATCATCTTCTCTCTTGCATCAAGCAATGGATAGACCTGAGAGACCATGTCGGTCTCGGCGATCACATTGATGATACGATCAAGGTCTTTGTGCATGATCATCGGACTTGAGTTCACCTTGCGTATCTCCACCACTTCGTTAAGCGGCACCAACATGCCCTTTTGATTCATCAGATTTAGTGACGAGAGCTTACTGACCAGCGCCTCTTTGTTGCGACTATAGAGTAGCTTGCTCTCTTTGTCCAACACCAAAAAGATCGGTATTTGATCCGGGAAATCCTTAGAGTTTTTGTGCGCTACCTGCATCCCCTCGAATGCCAGATAGAGGATATTGTTGACCTGCTTCACCGATAGACCACTGCGTGCGATCTTCTCCTTGTCCGGAACCAACTCGTACTTTTGATAGATCTCATCCATCATCGTATCGACATCGACCAGACCTTCGGTCTGTCGCAAAATATCCGCTACCTCTTTCGCCACGCTTCGCGTATGTTTTTCGTTATCCCCGTGCACCTCGACGACGATCGATGCCAATGTCGGCGGTCCTGCGGGTTGCTCGATAAACTTGATGCTTGTGCCGGGCACAAGATTGCCGCACGCTTTCTGCACCTTGGGGCGCAAACGTTGCACCATCAAAAAAGAGGGCTCTTCACGCTCATGCTTGTCAGTCAAATTGACCGAGATCTCCGCTACGTTTTCGGTACGCTTCATCGCAGCACCCTTAACCAATCCTGCATAATCGAGCGGGATCCCTTCGCCTAAAAAGAGCTCTAAATGCATGATCTCCGGCTCACCCTTGATCGTATCGATCACACATTGTGACACGCGGTTTGTCTCCTCTATGGAAGAGCCTGTGGGCGTATCGACGTAGATCGAGAAGGTGTTGTCGCTTTTACCCGGCAACATCTTTGCCTTGACTATCTTCGTCGGTAGCATCATTACGGTACCCAAAAGTGCCAAAAGCGTTAAGAGGACAACCAAAAACTTCTTTTTTCGACTATCTAAAATCCGATAAACAAAGGCTTCGAAACGCTTCATGATGCACTATCCTTTTGTGTCGAATCTTTATGGTGACGATGTGTCGGCTTTTTGAGTAGCTTCAGACTCAAATAGGGCGTAAAGATATAAGCGACAAAGAGCGATGCTACGAGTGCCACGGGTACATTAAGCGGGATCGGCTTCATGAACGACCCCATCATCCCGCCGACAAATGCCATCGGCACCATCGTCAGGATGATCGCCAGTGTCGCAATATTCGTCGGTGCACCGATCTCATCGGTAGCCTCTACCAAAAGATCCTCCATCGACTTTTGATCGACGTCGTGCGCATGCAGGTGTCTGTGGATATTTTCGATCACGATGATCGCTGCATCGACCAAAAGCCCCAAAGAGAGCAAGAAGGCAAAGAGTGTGATACGGTTGATCGTCTGCCCCGTCATCCATGCGATAAAGAGTGTCACCGCCAAAATGGCAGGTACCGTAAAGGTAACGATGACCGACTCTCTAAAGCCCAACGCAAAGACAAGCATAACGGCAATGATGATAATGGTGATGATCAGGTGATTCATCAACTCGTTGACTGCCTCGTTGGCACGGTGACCGTAGTTTCGCGTCACCAGATAGCCGATGCCCTCTTTTGCCAGCATCGGTTCGTAAGTTTTGAGCAGTTTTAGTACATCTTTGGCGACAAAAACGGCATTGGTGCCCGCCAGTTTGGCAACTGTTAGCGTCACCTGCTTTTTCTGCTTGCTTAGGTTCTCCTCTTTTTTCTCTTTGAAGCGAATATAGGCGTTTTGAAAGTTTTGAAAATCGATCCCTTCGCTTACTTTGGCGACATCCTTGAGATAGATCGGCGAACCCATATACTGCGCTACGATGACATTTTTCACATCATCAACACTCTCGATCGCATTTTTGACACCGAAAATCAGCAGATGCTTCTTTTGCGTGCGCCCCTTGACATCGGGCACATCCACGGCGATCGATTGGATCGCCTGCATCAACTGCCCCATAGAGAGATGATATGCCGAGAGCTTACCCATATCGACTTCGACATTGTACTGCGCCTTATGTTCGCCCTTGAGTGTCGTTTTAGCGACATTCTCCACCGCATTGATCTTCTGCTGAATCTTGCGTACGATATCGAAAAGTTTTACCTCGTTAAGTTTGCTTTCGTCTTTGTAGTAAAAGGCGATCGTCAAGATGGGAATATCGATGTCGATATCAAAAGGTTTGACCAAAGGCTGCATGACGCCCTTAGGCATCCGGTCCATATTTTGCATCACTTTGTCATAGAGCTTAAGGTTACTGTCTTCGCGGTCTTCGCCGATATAATACATCACATTGACCACACCGTAGTTATTCATCGCCATGCCGTAGATATGCTCGATCCCCTTTACTTCGCGCAGTTTACGCTCAAGGGGGTTGATGATGATATTTTCGATCTCGCGCGGCGAAGCACCCGGCATCGCGACGATCACCGACCCGCCGCTGATGGCGATCTGTGGATCTTCTTCGCGCGGCATCAAGATCAATGCCAAATAGCCCATGATGAGCAAAAATGCGCCCAAGATAGAGGTGAGCGGGTTTTTCAAAAAACCTTTTGCCAGCTTGCCGGCAATATCTTTGGGTTGAAACTGCATCGCCTGCTCCGTTACGCTTTGATATGTATCTTGGCATACATGCCCGGATAGACCGACTTGCCTTTGCGATCGAAATCGACCTTGATCTTAAACTTATGCGTCATCGGGTTGGAACTGGGGATGATAGAGACGATCTTACCGCTTGTTTTAAGTCCCAACGAAGGCACCTCTACACTAACGCTTTTGCCCAAGCCGATATAACGCAATTGACTCTCCGAGATCTCCGCAACGATCTGCAACTTACTCAGATCGGTCAAGATCACACCAGGCATACCGGGGATCGCCATCTCGCCCTCGTTGAGCTTTTTAGCAACGATCACCCCCTCGTTAGGCGCTTTGATCTTGAGGTAGCGGTAC
>JALWQQ010000243.1 GCA_027083075.1 Campylobacteraceae bacterium | reverse complement strand
CTCTTTGCTCGCTTTGCTCAGCTCGATCCCCCAGTCGCAAAACTCGCCCCACAAGAAGCGATAAAGTACCGTTGCGGCGTCGTTGAAGCGATACTGATCCATATAGCGGCGCGTCTCGCGAACCGCCGTGTTGAAGCGGCCGAGCATATAGCGCCCAAGCGGCGTTTCGATCTTTATTGCGTCGAGATCTTCGAAGCGATCGGCGTTGAGCAGCAGATAATTGGCGGCGTTGTAGAGCTTGTTGGTAAAGTTACGGCTCTGCTCCAGCTTCTCTTCGCTGAGTTTGATGTCGCGTCCTTGTACCGCCAGCACCGCCAGGGTAAAGCGCAAAGCATCGGCGGAGTATTTTTCGATCATCACCAGCGGATCGATGACATTGCCGCGCGATTTTGACATCTTGTTGCCGTGCTCGTCTTTGACCAAGGCGTGCAGATAGATATCTTTGAAAGGCAACGCATCCATCATACGATCGCCCATCATCAACATACGCGCCACCCAGAAAAAGAGGATATCAAAGCCCGTGATCAGCAGTTGGTTGGGATAAAACTTCTTAAGATCCTCTTCAAACCACTTTTCGCCTTTGAACGCCTCGCCGTTGCCCCAACCCAAGGTACTGAAAGGCCAGAGCCCGGAGCTAAACCACGTATCGAGCACATCGGGGTCTTGGTGTACCTTGTCACTGCCGCACTTTTCACACTCCCTCGGTGTAGCGCCGTCAAACGCCCATTGGTGTCCGCACGCATCGCAATACATGACGGGGATGCGGTGTCCCCACCAGAGTTGTCGTGAGATACACCAGTCGCGCAGGTCGCGCATCCAAGCGTTGTAGCTGTTGATCCAGTGCGCGGGGAAAAACTGCGCTTCGCCGTTATTGACGCGCTCGACGGAGCGCGCGGCAAACTCTTTTTTGATAAACCACTGCTTGGAGATGTAGGGTTCGACGACATTTTTACAGCGGTAGCAGTGTCCCACTTGGTGGCGGTGAGGCTCGATCTTTTCGATGAAGCCCTCCTCATCAAGGCGTGCTACGACGCTTTCGCGCGCCTCCAAACGCTCCAGTCCCGCAAACTCGCCGCACTGCTCGTTGAGGATACCCTTTTCGTCAAAGATGGTCAAAAAGTCCAGATCGTGGCGCTTGCCCACTTCGTAGTCGTTGGGATCATGCGCCGGTGTCACCTTGACCACACCGGTACCGAACTCCTTATCGACGTGCGCGTCGGCGATGATCTCGATCTCGCGTCCTATGAGGGGTAGCGTAACCTTTTTGCCAATCAGCGTTTGGTAACGTTCGTCGTCGGGATGTACCATCACCGCCGTATCGCCGAAATAGGTCTCGGGTCGCGTTGTTGCAACGACAACATGCCCGCTGCCGTCACTGAGCGGATAGCGGATATGGTAGAGCTTGCCCTCGTGCTCTTCATACTCTACCTCGATGTCGCTGAGCGCACCGTCGTGCGTACACCAGTTGATCATATAGTTGCCCTGTACGATCCACCCTTCGTCAAACATCCGCTTAAAGGCTTTTTTGACCGCATTTTCCAGACCCGCATCCATCGTAAAGCGCTCTCTGCTCCATGCGGGCGAGACGCCCAATTTGCGCAGTTGGGTCGTGATGGCGTTTCCGGAATTCTCTTTTTGTTGCCAAGCACGTTTCAAAAAGGCTTCGCGTCCGATCGCCTCCTTGGTAGTGCCTTCGGCAAGCAGCCGCTTCTCGACGACGTTTTGCGTCGCGATGCCGGCGTGGTCGGTGCCGGGCTGCCAGAGTGTTTCGTAGCCGTCCATACGCTTGTAGCGCACGATAATATCTTGCAAGGTAAAGGTCAGCGCATGTCCGATATGCAGATGCCCCGTGACATTGGGCGGCGGCATCATGATACAGAAGGTTTTGCCCTCTTTTTGTATCTTTTTGTTGCCGTCGATCTCAAAATAGCCGCGCGACTCCCAGAGGGGGTAGTAGGTCGATTCGATCTCTTTGGGGTCGTAAACGTTTTTGGCGCTCTTGCTCATCTTCGCATTGTCCTATGGGATGAAATAATCGCGATTATACCCAAAAGTTGATTGATGCCAAAAGACGGGGTTTAATTTCGGTTAAAAAAGCGAAGTTATCATCTACATAACACTATCGTAAAGCAAGGAGGCGACTATGAAAAAGTTTCTTATCGCACTCTCTCTTTTGTACGGTCTGAGTATCGCCTATGCGGCGGATGCGCAAAACGACCCTTTCGGAAACGATCCGTTCTTTAACGATCCCTTTGGCGATGATATCTTCAAAGAGATGCTACAGCTGCAAAAAAAGATGGATGCGATGTTTGAAAAGATGCACAAGCGCATGTTGCAGCGCTCGCAACGTGCCATCGGTCCCGTCGGAACCTTTAAGATCAGCGGTGTAAGCGGCTTTGAGGAGAAGGGCGATCACTATCTGTTGCACACCTCGATCCCCGAAGGCAAAGAGAACCACATTGACATCAAAACCGAAAACGGCATGATCTATATTACTGCCAAGGTAGTCGAGAAGAAGGAGGAGAGGGGCAACGGATCGCTTCATAGCTTCTCTTCGGTGCGGGTCTGGCAGAATGCCTTTTCGTTACCGAAAGATGCCGACCCGTCACAGATCGATACTAAGTACGAAAAGGGCAAACTCGTGATCACGATCGCCAAAAAGAAGGCGGGCGAGACAAAAGAGAAGATAGAGATCAAGAAAGAGAAGGCCAGCGCATCGCAAAAGTTACCCAAAATGCGCATCGAGTCGGATTTGCCGACGATGGGTTAAGTGCCCGTTTCTACCTTCGCTTCTAAGGTAGCGCTCTTTATGATATCTTTTTCAAATAGTTCGAGAAATTGTCTTTTGTTAAGCCCTGCACCCGCCTCTTGGGCAGAACTGCTAAGCGCATAGAGTGTAAAGCGGATCGTTAGCGGTCTCTCTTCGGCGCAGGGGGCTTTGTAGCCTATGGTATCGAAGTCGTTAAACCCCTGTAGCATCCCCGACACCGACGCGGCAGCGGGCACACCTTCGGGTAGACCGATGACGCTATAGGGGATCTCGTAGAGCAGCCAGTGGCACCGGCTTGTTTCGCCAT
>JALWQQ010000242.1 GCA_027083075.1 Campylobacteraceae bacterium | reverse complement strand
GGCACCATCTCGGCGATACGCATCGCTTCTTTATCGGTAACGCGCTGACCGTCGATAAAAGTCGAGGGTATCCCCAAAGACTCCAACAGCTGCGTGATGCTCTTGCCGCCGCCATGTACCACCACGGGTTTCATCCCGACCAGATGCAGCAAGACGATATCTTGTGCAAACGAAGCCTTAAGCTCCGGCGAGCTCTGCGCCGATCCGCCGTACTTGATGACAATCTTGGCGTTGCGAAATTTACGAATATAAGGCAACGCATCAAGAAGGGTGCGTACTACCTCCATCTTCTTCTCAAGCATCGTTCTTTCCTTCGATATAACGATCTACCGCCTTTAAAACGGCATTGTCGATCTCTAATTGTAACTTCATTTCGACGATCGGCAACTTAAAGCCTTCCATCTTGACCCGATCTTTTGCCGTGGTCAAGATCGCCTCCGCACCGCTACTTTCAAGCCGATTGCGCAGTGTACTCTCGTCAAAATAGTGATGGTCGGGTAGAAAGTAGCGATCTGCGATCTCGACCCCTTCGAGATAGCCCATCAGTCTCTCAGGACGCGCAATGGCACTGACAAGCAAAAAGCGACGATAACCGCTCTTGGGCAACATCACCTTACGCTTGTATTCTCTACCCTCCTTGAGCGACAAATCGGCCTCTTTGAGTGCCAAAGTGCGCCACTCTCGCCAAGGACCTGCGGGCAACACAAAGGGGTTGCGTACCATTTCGGGCTCAAGCACTATCTCATACTTCTCTATCTCGACACGGTTGAAGCCATCATCCAGAAAGATCGCCCGCACACCCAGTGCTATCGCCTTTTCTATGCCCTGCTTGCGATCTTCGGAAACAATCACCGTTGCGTCGGGCAATGATCGAGCTAGCAAGATCGCCTCATCACCTGCGCACGCTACATCACACATGACCTTCCCGTCATGACTGACAACCTGCAGACCTTTGCTTTTTCGTCCGTAGCCACGCAATACAACCGCTATATTCTCATAGCGTGACGCCAAAGCGATCGTAAAGGGGGTTTTACCGCTGCCGCCAATGACAAGATTGCCTACAGAGACGATCGGCACACGGTAGCTTTGGCGCCGTGCCGCTTTTCGCCTGATAGCCATTACAAGCGCGTAAAGCAAGGAGAGCGGCAACAACAGTGCGATAAAAAGGGCATCGACACCTCGCGGCGCAAAGTAGAGCCTCTCGACATAGCGCTTGATCACTCGCACCGCTTTGCACCCAATTTCAGTATCTCGTCACAACTAAAGCCGGCTGCTTTGCGTGCTTCGACATTGATGTGCGGTCGCTGCCTCTGCAAGCCGTATCGCGCCACGATATCGAAGTAGATCGCCTTCTCAACACCGCGCTGCGCACATAGATAAGCAAACCAGCGATCGCCCTTGCGCACATGCTCGATCTCTTCGCGATAGATAAGCTCCAGCGCCTCTACCAACCGGGCGGCAGGCTCAAAGTGTGACGCGGCACGCAACTTGGCGATGATCTGCGGATTGACATCCAGCCCCGTCGCCTCATAAAAACGCGGTACGATCGCCATGCGCTCCAGCGCATCGTGCGCACTTCTCTTTCCTGCCTCAAAAAGTCCGCTATGCACCGGAAAGTCGCCGTAGCGATATCCTAAGTGCGCCAACAGTGCCGAGAGCATCTTGAAGTGTCGAATCTCATCGCTTGCCACCTCCAACCAGTCGATAACAAATGCAGCAGGCATGTCGCAAAAGCGATACGCTGCATCCAGCGCCAGATCGATCGCCGAAAACTCGATATGCGCAATGGCGTGTGTCAAGATCGCCAAACCTTCGCGCGTATCGAAGGCTTTGCGCTTCGGCAACGCTTTGGGCGCGACGATCGTGCATATATCGGCATACGAGGGCTGCGCAAATCTCTTGGGCGTATAGCCCCTTTCTATCTCGCTGTTTTGGGTACAATATGCCAGTAGTTTTTGCGTGATCCACTCTTTCTCTTCGATATCGGAAGAGCGAAGCGCAGAAAGAAACATCGCCTCTATATCCATAAAAAGGATTATAGCCTATGCAGATAAAATTCGCCCCGATGGGATACACCCAAACCAACTGCTACATCATCTCCAAGGAGGGCAAGCAACTCATTATCGATCCCGGAATGGGTGCGACCGACTGGGTGCTTGCCAATGTGAGCGAACCGCTGGCGATCCTCAATACCCACGGACACTACGATCACGTCTGGAGCAATGCCGAACTTAAAGAGAAGCTACATATACCCATCTACATCCATGAAGCGGACGCCTTTATGCTCCAAAAGTGTCCGCTCGGTCAACCCACCCCGCCCTCGCATGCCGATGTCACTTTCGCGAAAGACAAAGCATTTGAACTTGGTCCCTTTCGCTTTCGTTTTCGCCACTTCCCCGGTCATACACCCGGATGCAGCATCGTCGAGATCGATGATGTCTGGTTTAGCGGCGATTTTTTGTTCCAAGGAAGCATCGGACGGTGGGACTTTCCCTACTCCGATGGCAAAGCGATGATACAAAGCCTACGCAAAGCGATGCAGATCAAAGAGAACTTCACCCTCTATCCGGGACATGGCATGAGTACGACACTCAAAGAGGAGCAGCGCGGTATGGCGCAGTGGATCGCCTATATTGAGCGCAACTAAATCTTTTACAATCGTTCGAATCCATTTGGCAAACTTTAATGCTATCTAAGTATTAATCGCTTTCCAAAAGGCACCGCCGCTTGCGTCTCCTTGCTTGCCCATACGGTTTCATAAAGCGGGGCTTGTGCGGGAAAGGTGCCGGCAAGGTCGGTAAAAAAGAGCAGCAGTTGTGTTTCGGGCAAAGAGCGTTCTATATAGTCGAAGACAACGCGAAAATCGGTTCCGCCGCCGCCTTTGAGACGATAAGAGAGCCTATCGCCGGGCAAAAAGGTATCGTGTGAACGGATACGGGTATCGAAGCAGAGCATCTCTATCTCATAGTCCGGTACGGTTGCCATGATCGCCTCTACCTCTCCCAAAAATCGCCCCAAAAGCACTTCGTCGATCGACCCCGAAGTATCGATGGCGGTCACGACACGCAGGCGCTCGCTTGTAAACGACGGTAGATAGATCCC
>JALWQQ010000241.1 GCA_027083075.1 Campylobacteraceae bacterium | reverse complement strand
ACCCGATCAGGTGCGTAAACACCTCGAGACCCTTTCGAAACATTGGCACAAACCCATCTCTGTGCACGCCAACGCCGGCTTGCCCCAAAACCGCGGCGGTTATACCTACTATCCGATGGGACCCGATGAGTTTGCGCAAAAGCAGCGTGACTTTTGCGAGGTGGACGGGGTGCACTTCTTGGGTGGATGTTGCGGTACGACACCACAGCATATCCAGGCGCTTGTTAAAGCGGTCGATGGGGTCAAACCCAAAGCACCGACAGGCTCCATTCCCCCTTCGGTCGCCTCACTCTTTAGCAGTGTCGCGCTCTTTCAAGAGCCTGCGCCGCTGCTGATCGGCGAGCGTAGCAATGCTACGGGTTCGAAGGCGTTTCGCGAACTGATCTTAGCGGGCGATTACGAAGGTACGCTGAGTGTCGGACAAGCGCAGGTACGCGACGGCGCGCACTGTTTGGATCTCAATGTCGAGTTTGCCGGACGCGACGGCGCGAAAGATATGCGTGAGGTCACGGCACTCTACAACCAAAAGATCCCGATCCCCCTCATGCCCGATGCGACGCGCGTTGCCACAATGGAAGCGGCGCTCAAATGTATCGGCGGCAAGCCGATCATCAACTCGGTCAACCTCGAAGATGGCGAAGAGAAGCTCGATGCCATCTGTAGGCTTGCCAAACGCTTCGGTACGACACTGGTCTGCCTGACCATCGACGAGCAAGGGATGGCAAAGAGCAAGGAGCGCAAACTTGAAGTGGCCGAACGGCTCTATGACCTGTGTGTCAACCGTCACGGCATTGCGCCGCACGATCTGATCTTCGATGTACTGACCTTTACGGTAGGATCGGGCGACGAAGAGTATCGCGACGCGGCGGTACAGACGATGGAGGCGATCCGCGAGTTGCGCCGTCGCCACCCCGAGGTGGGCACGACGCTGGGGCTAAGCAACATCTCTTTCGGGCTTGACAAAGAGGCGCGCAAATATCTCAACTCGGTCTTTTTGCACCACTGCATCGAGGCGGGGCTGACATCGGTGATCATCAATGTCAAGCATATCATTCCGCTCAGCAAGATGGAGCCCGAAGATATTGCCATTTGTGAAGAGCTGCTCGTTCGCGCCGACGAGACGACGCTCTTTCGTTTCATCGAGCATTTTGCGGGCAAAAGCGCATCAGACGATGAAGATGATGCGGCGTTTGAGGCGCTTAGCACCGAAGAGAAGATCAAAAAGCTCTTGATGGACGGCGATAGAGAGCGGATGATTCCGTTGGTGGAAGAGGCGCGTCACGAGATACACCCCGATCGTATCGTCAATGAGATCTTGATCGAGGCGATGAAAGTGGTCGGCGAGCTTTTTGGCAAAGGGGAGATGCAGCTGCCCTTTGTTTTGCAGAGTGCCGAGACGATGAAGGCGACGGTGGATTATCTCAACCCCTACCTGACCAAACAAGAGAAGCAGACCGATACGACGCTGATCTTAGGGACCGTCAAAGGTGACGTGCACGATGTAGGTAAAAACCTCGTCGATATCATCTTGACCAACAACGGCTACAAGGTGATCAATGTCGGCATCAAGACCGAGCTTGAGACCTTTTTGGAGGCTTTCAAAGAGCACAACGCCGATGCGATCGGCATGAGCGGACTGCTGGTCAAATCGACGGCGGTCATGAAAGAAAATCTCGAAAAGATGGCCGAGATGGGCATCGAGGCACCGGTGTTGCTGGGCGGTGCGGCGCTAACACGCTCTTTTGTCGATGAGTTTTGTCGACCGATCTACAAGGGACCCATCTTTTACTGTCGCGACGCCTTTGACGGTGTCGTGGCGATGGGGCGCATCGAAAAGTGGATAGAGGAGAAAAAGCACAATCCCGACGCCACCCTCGATACCCGCATGGCGGGCGACATGGGTGAAGCGAAAAAGGTGGAGGTCAAAGCGGTCACCATCCCGCCTTTTGAGCAGATCGAGATGCCGCCCAAGGTGCCGATACCGACACCGCCCTTTTGGGGCAGGCGCGTACTGCGCAAAGAAGATATCGATGCCGAGATCCTCTTTGCATGGGTGAACCAAAAGAGCGTCATCAAGCTGCATTGGGGCTACAAGCGCGGCAAGATGGATCGCGACGCCTACCAAAAGCTGCTTGAACAAAAGGTCTATCCGGCCTATGAGCGCATCAAACAAGAGATCATCGAAAAAGAGCTGCTCGATCCGACGATCATTTACGGCTACTATCCGGTACGCAGCAACGACCAAGAGCTGCTGATCTTTCCCGAAAACGAAGGATGGAGCAGCGATGCCGATGCCAATAGAGAGCCTTTTGACGCGGTGATAGGCAGAGCCGAGTATCTCTTTCGCTTTCCAAGACAGCGCCGCAAGCCTTACCGAGCACTCAGCGACTTTTTCCGCCATGAGCGTCATGATGTGATCGCCCTGACCTGCGTCAGCGCCGGCGCGAAGTTTAGCGCCTATGAAAAGGCGCTCTATGATGCGGGCGAGTATCTGGAGTACAATATGGTGCACGGCTTTTCAGTGGAGCTTGCCGAAGCCTTGGCAGAAGTAGCGCACAAGCAGATTCGCATGGATCTTGGGATCTTAAAGCCCGATGAGAAGCCTACCTTGCGCGATGTGCGCATGAACCGCTACCAAGGGGCGCGCTACAGCTTCGGCTATCCCGCCTGCCCCGATCTGGAGCAAAGCCGCATCATCTTCGATCTGCTTAAACCCGAGGAGTTTGGCATCGAACTGAGCGAAACTTTTCAGATCCACCCGGAGCAAAGCACCACCGCCTTGGTCGTACACCACCCCAAAGCTACCTACTATGCGGTGTAACAGACAAGCCAAAGTTTTTTGATAACCCCTTCTTATGCTACAATTAGAATGGTGAAAGGGGGAATAGGTGGGTGCTCTACGCATAGTGATTGCCATTGTTTTGCTGATCACTGCCTCTAAAGCAAGAGAGAAAGGCGAGATTTGCGTTATCTCAACCGGTAAATGGGCACCTTTTAACCACTTTGATGACAGAGGGTATCTCGTTGGTATCGGTATCGATTACTGGAGGCTTATCGCCAAAAAAGCAGGCATTCGCTACCGTCTGCGCAAAGCCGATCGATGGTCTGAGGTTTTACAAAGTCTCAAAGAGAGAACTTGTGATGTCACGATCGCTACGCAAGAGACGCCTGACCGCTTACGCTATGCACGTTTTTCAAAGCCCTATGCAAGCTATCCCTTGGCGGTGGTGACCAAGACGGAGATCGGCTTTATCGATTCGCTCTCTTATATCGTCGACAAGAGCATTGCGATGCCGCGCTTTTATGCAACAACGGCACAGCTGTTAAAGCACTACGGCAATGCTTTGCATTTACATTTGGTAGAAGATATCGACAGCGCACTGCAGAGCGTAGAGAGCGAAAGAGATTTTGCCACGGTCGGGATACTTCCCGTCGTATCGTACAAGATCGCTCAAAAGTACCATAAACTAAAAATCAGCGGGCTCCTGCCTTTCTATTTTCATGTAAAGATCATGGTGCGAAAGGAGCTTGCACAAGCACTTTTGCCTAAGATCGATCACGCGATTGACGAGATCGGTGCCGGAGAACGGAATGCGATCTATCATAAATGGATCTATACCGAGGATAGCAACAGCAAGATCAAGGAGCAGCTGCAAAGGTTGCGTGTCGTCGTTGCGGGTATCATTGTTTTTGCTGCCTTCTTGACCATTTATATCTACTTTTTAAGACAGTTGAGCCGCAAAAAAACGCAAGTGACACAGAAGTTGCGTGAAATGGCACATTTTGATACCTTGACAGGAGTCTTTTCGCGTGCCTATGCCGAAGAGTTTTTGACAAAGCTGCTAAGACGCAAACACAAAGGGGTAGCCTTGATGCTTTTTGATCTCGACTGCTTTAAAGCGATCAACGATCGTTACGGGCATCTCTACGGCGATGAGGTTTTGAGGCACTTTGCAAGAAGATTGAGCAGTTTTGTGGAGGTGGATGATAAGGTTTTCAGATGGGGAGGTGATGAGTTTTTGATTGTTGTGCAAGAGGGTGGCATTACCAAGGCAAGAGCCTTGCAACACGAAATAGCCCGAGACTTGCAAATCACATTGAAAAACGGCATCATGCTAAGTTTTAGCAGCGGCATCGCGGCGTTTCGCTTTGGCGATACCCCCGAGTCGCTCTTTGCGCGCGTAGACGAGGCGATGTATCGCATGAAGAAATCGCATCACTGCAAGGAGATCAGCGAGTCCTGAAAGACCACCGTTTCTCTTTGATGTGAAATCCATCCGATAGATAGTGTACGACTGCAGTATATTTTCTGTGGTGTCGTAGCGGTTTTGCGGGGAAGAGGGCAAACTCGTAGGGTTTGAGCTTTTTGTTCGGATCGTTGTCGGCACCGAGTAGTTTGGCAGCAGGCACTACTATACCGCTCTTTGCATCATAGAGTTTGAAGTCAACGAGGGTCGGGTAGGGTATATAGTAGTCGTTAAAGATGATCGAAACGGGATTGCCCGACGGTTTTTCGATATCGGGTATCGGATCGGGCGTCTCGGCGTAAAAGCTGCACTGTACATCATGTTGACCGTCAAAGGGGTAGACGACGATTTTTGGCGAGAGGGCTTTAAAGAAGCGCGATTTATCCAAACTGTTGGCGATAAGATGAGGGTGGATGCGGCGCGTGTAGCGATCGGAGGCGGTCGCCGCATCGTAAGCATCGAGTCGTAGTAGTGCCATACGATGATAGATGGCGGTAAGAAGCTTGCGGATGGAGTCTTTCGGGGCGTTCTCTTCGAAAGTTAGCACCTCGGTGACCCATGCTGCACGCTTGCGCATATAGCCAAAGCGTTTTGCGCGATGCCAAGGTAGCAGTCCGGTATAGTAACGACTCGGATATTTGCGTTTGTCTTCATAATGGGTAAAGTAGCGTTTTTTGCGATCGATAATATCTTGGATGTAGAGTTGGTGGTAAAGAGCCGCCTTGGCAAGTTTGGCATCGAAGCGCAAGGGGTGCAAACCGCAAGCCTTGCGTATCGTGTTGAGGTATTCGAAGGCTTGGCGTTGATCGCGTCGTTTGATCGGGTCGGAGGGGGCGTGGAGTGTGTGTAGCCAGTAAGTACCGTATTGGGAGCAGAGCCGCTTTGTGCGTACGGTTGCGATGGTTATCTCGTCGTTTTTGCACCTTTTTTGTGTGCATCGAAACTCCTTTGGGTTTGTAATGATAGGGATGCAAAGACGGTATCGATAGTGCGGGTTTGTTTCGGTCGGTTTTTTCTCTTCGGTGGTTTTTGCCGAATCGACTGCCGTATCGATCGGTATATGGTGGCACGCACCAAAGAGCAGACACAATAGAAATCCAATAATGTATCGCACGTTTTTGCCAACTTATCTTTTGCTATTTGTAGGTATTATTTTACATCTATTCTATTAATCTAAAGGCTTTGCGTGGCGACATCGTTACTTGGTCTACACCGAAAAGCGTGGCACTTGGCATCCGAAGGATATGCCGATTTCGATAGCGGATATCGCAAAAGACAAGAGATTAAGATCTTGCTTAATGTTACACTGCACCCCTTTTTTGCATTGAAGTGGTTTGACCTGCTCGAGAGTCCGCAGATGCAAGAGATTTTTTGTCATCGTCCGCGTCTCTATATAAAACCCTTTAGACCTTATCTTTCCATCAGGTGGCATCAAATGCGAAAGGTGAAGGTGATTCTTGATTCGTACCGCCTTATGCGTGCCGTTGAGCCCCGATTGTATGAAGAGGTTTTGCACCATCGAAGAGCCGGTCTGCTGCAGTATCGTTTGGATGACGATTGCGAGCTGCATATTTCGCTGGGTTATAGCGATCGCTTTAGAAAAGAGGGGGAATTCGTTCTTTCGCTGGAGCTGCCCGCTTTCGGTGGCGAACCCATCGTAAGATTGGCTTTTTCGCTTGAAGAGGGTGAAGAGGGGGAGACGATAGCATATATCGGTTGCGTCCAAGGATATCGCCCCGATAGCAAAACGATGGTGGAGGATGCCGGCAAAAAGACGCAAAAACGCTTACATGGGCTACGTCCAAAGTCTTTTATCGTCTACCTCTTTCAGGCGCTAATGCAACGTTGGCAATGTAGTGCGATCTACTGTGCCGGCAATGATATTCAGGCACATCGAAAAAAACATTTGATTCATATTCCGATACGTCACGATATCAATTTCGATTATGATGCGTTTTATCGCGAATTTGGTGCTACAAAGGATCGTGACGGTTGGTTTCGATTGCCTTTGCATGTCAAACTGAAAGATATCGAATCGATCAAAAGCAAAAAGCGCGCTATGTATAGGAGGCGCTATGCTTTGTTAGAGGAGATTTTATCTCGGGTAAAAAACGATCCTTTTTGCGGTCGATAGGTGGTTTCAGGCAAACACAACGCGCTTTTTTGTACAATAAATGCATTTTATATGAGGTAGGTTAAAGGAATCGGTATGGCAATGTCTATCTTCCGCGAGTACGACATCCGCGGCATATTTGACAAAGAGCTCAACGAAGCAACGGTAAAGAGGATAGGGTACTACTTTGCACTTGAGGTGAAAAAACGCGTGCCGGATGCCGCATATATCGGTGTCGGGTATGACGCAAGGGTGCATTCGCCGCAATTGAAAGCGTGGCTAAGCTCCGGTATTCATCAGGCGAGCCTTGAGGTTCTCGATATGGGACTTGTGCCGACACCGGTAAACTACTTTTCAAACTACATTGCCCATGATGGAAAAACACTGTGTGCTTCCGTTATGATCACCGGATCGCACAATCCCCCCGAGTATAACGGATTTAAGATGACGATTGACAGAGCGCCTTTTTTCGGTGAAGATATTTATGCCCTGGGTAAAGAGGTACTCTCTTCAAGCTTGCATATAGAGGATGATCCCCGCACGATTCGCATCGCGGCAAAAGAGGCTTATATTGCAGATATGATCGAACGCTTCAGGGATCTTAAACTCGAAGGGAAACGCTTTGTGTTTGACTGCGGCAACGGAGCGGTCGGAGCGGTGCTACGCGAGATATTGGAGGGACTCGGCGTGGAGCATCATATCTTATATGAAGAACCCGACGGTCATTTCCCCAATCACCACCCCGATCCAAGCATCGAAGAGAATCTTTTCGACTTAAGAGAGGCTCTCAAAAGCGGTCGCTACGACTTGGGGTTTGCCTATGACGGCGATGGTGATCGTATCGCCGTCTTGTCTCGAAAATACAATTTTAAGGGCGATATATTGGCGATATTTTTTTCTCGTTTTATCGACAACCCCATTGTTGTTGGCGAGGTGAAGTGCTCCCAGATCATGTACGATACGATCAACGGGTACGGTCAGGCGATCATGCACAAAACGGGACACAGCAATCTAAAAGTAAAGATTGCCCAGACCAATGCCTCTATGGCGGCAGAGGTAAGCGGTCATCTCTTTTTTAACGATCGATATTTCGGGTTTGACGATGCGATCTATGCTACCCTGAGGGCACTGGAGCTTATCGACAAAGGGTTTGACTTCGATGCAGCTTACGAGAGCCTACCGCAACTGTTCGCTACGGACGAGATTACTATCGAGACTAGTGAAGAGGCGAAGTTCGGGCAGATCGAAGCACTCAAAGAGAGGCTTGTAAACCCTCCCGAAGATTTTCCGCACATCAAGGAGCTCATCACGGTTGACGGCGTACGTGTCGTTTTCGATAAGGGATGGGGGCTGGTGCGCGCTTCCAATACAACCCCAAAACTTGTTACGCGCTTTGAGGCAACGGACAAAGAGAGTGCGCTATATTATCAAGAAAAATTGCTATCTTTATTAGGTTAGGTCGAAGGTGTGTATAGGTTTTCGATCAGTTTTACTACCGCGTTGATCATGCTCTTTTTTTGAAAGTAACGCTTGAAGCGTTTGTATGCATTCTTACAATAGCGTCGATACCCGTCCCCCTCCGAAAGTTTGCGGATCGCTTCCGCAAGCTTTTCCGGCGATCCCGCCTCAACCTGCAAGCCTGTCTCTTCGTGTCTGTTTACCATGCTCATGCCCGATTCGACAATTCGTGTCGTAATGATCGGTTTGGCAAAACGCATCGCCTCAAGCAGTACAACCCCGAACGCCTCGGCTTTATTGAGTGAAGGAAGTACGAAAATCCGAGAAGCGTCAAGGTAATTACACTTCTCGTTATGACTGATCTTGCCAAGTAAAACTACTTTCGACGAGAGCTTTTTCTCTTCGATACGTTTTTGTAAGGTATCTCTATTGTATCCGTCGCCCGCGATCAAAACGATATAATCATCATCCAGATAGCACGCTGCATCTACAAGCACCTCAAAGCCTTTGTAATCCACTAACCTGCCGATAGTAAATACGATCTTTTTGTTGCTGTATTTTTGCCTGATCGCCTCTACTTCCGCCTTGTTGCTTCGGTACTCCTTCTCCTCTATGCCGATCGGAATGATTTTAATTTTGGATTTGTAGTGCCCGAGGTGCTCAGAGTGTTTCGCATAGTTTTCGGAGGTAGCGACAATAGTGTCGGCGCGATTTAGTACATATTTTTGCAGCGGTAAAAATAGTGTAAGAGTCTTTTTTTGGCGTGTGATATCTGCGTGCCAATGGATGATCGTTTTTGCTTTAGGGCGTGATAACAAGAGTGCTAAAAAGAGCAAGGGATTGGGGTGGTGCAGATGAATGATGTCATACGCTTTTGCTATCTTGCAAAAGGTATAAAGATATCGTGGTGATAGGGGCATCGAGAGTAGTGTGCCGTAGGTCGCACATCGATAGACAGTGTAAGAATCGAAGCGTGTCGTTTCCGTAACGGGAGCGTCATTGTATGAGAGTACATCGGTATGAATCCCACGCTCATTTAGCCCCTCGGTTATGTCCTTGACAACCTGCTCTATACCGCCGCGAACAGGATAGTAATATTTGCTACACTCTAAGACTTTGATGCGCTTTGTTGTTTTTTTCACGTTCGTATCGCTTAGATTATCGATATAGCATTGTATAGTGCGCGCCGTTTCATTTGCCTGAGTCTATGAGAGATCGGAAAAGAGTAAGATGGTCTTGTGCCGCCTTTTCCCAGGTAAACCGTTTTGCTCTCTCTAAGCCTTTTTGCATCATCTTTTCTTGTAATACCTTATCGTCAAGAACCGTTTTTATTTGTTTTGCAATATCTTCGATATCGTACGGATCGCAATAAAGCACGGCATCTCCACCAACCTCCGGAAGCGAGGATACGTTCGACGTGACAACAGGTGTACCGCACGCCATAGCTTCAAGAGGTGGTATGCCAAACCCCTCATAAAAAGATGGGTATACAAAAAGCGACGCATGGTTATATACTTTTACTAAATCTTCATCTGAAACATATCCTAAATAATGGATATAGTTGTTATTTGCGTTTATAAGTCTCATTATCTCATCATTATTCCAACCCTTAAAACCAGCTAATACTAAATGATACTGTTTTTTAATTTCATTATCTAAATTATTATAAGCTTTTAAAAGACCTATGAGATTTTTTCTTGGCTCTATGCTTCCCACAGAGAGTATAAATTTTTTGGGTAGTTCAAAATTAACATTTAAATCAGTAGTAACCTTAAATAAATTGTGATCTATACCGTGATAGATAACTTTAACTTGTTCTTCATTAAAATCAAGTCTGTCTAAAATCTCTTTTTTAGTAAACTCCGAGCCGGTAATAATCAAATCGCTTCTGAGAATATTTTTAAAAAAATTATTTTCAAAGTACTCAATTCTCTCTTTTGGATGCAAATCTTTATAAAGTATAAAAGAAAAATCATGAATAGATGTAACTACTTTTTTAGCTTTTATACTATCTAAAGGAATAAAATTTGGCACCCAATACAAATCATACTCTTTGCAAAAGAATCTTCCATATAACATCAAAGCCTTTCTTGCTAGTTTTTTTAATATTGGGCTTTTGGATGCCAATGTTTTTATACTTTTTAAGTTTGTTTTACTGGATGGTTCTATGAGTTTTTTGGAGTAGTAACCATAATAAAAATTAACATCAAACGAACTTGTTTTTTTTACCTCTTTAGATATTTCATATGTGTATCTTCCTATTCCGGTTAAAAAAGATGACAATAATGGAATACCATCTATAACAATTTTAGGCTTCATGCATCTTTTTAAGTGTTTGTTTAAAATCGCATTGTTTAACTTCACCTATCAATTTAAAAAGTTTTTCTGGTGATCCGGTTAAACTTTTTATCTCGTTTTTTCTAACAAATGCAGGATTTACTTGAACATCTATTTTGTAGCCAGCTATTTCATTCATCATATCGATAACATCAAGTAGCTTTATGCCTCTTCCGGAAGCTATATTTACTACTTCCGATGTTGCATCGCATTCTAAAAGGCGTTTATAGACATCGCAAACAAAATTCACATCATTAAACTCTCTACTTACATCTAAATTCCCAAGCTCTATAATCTCTTTTTTTTCTTTAAAATGCTCAACAATCTTTGGAATCAAAAAATTCTCTTTTTGTCCAATTCCGGTATAGTTAAAAGGACGGGCGATAATAATAGGAAGCTTGTCAAAATAATTACTACTCAAACACTCCATGGCATACTTACTGGCGCCATAATGGTTAGCGGGTTTAGGACATAAAGATTCATCCAATATCTCTAACCCTTGATTTCCATATACTGTAGCACTGCTAGCAAGTATAATCTTTTGAGGTTTAAGATTTAGCTCTACGAATGCATCTAATATGTTTGTAGTTCCAATGGTATTGACTATATAAAAATCTTGTGCTTTTCCATGAGCGGCAAAAGAGATGCCGGATAAATGGATAAAATAATCCGGCTTTACATTTTTTAAAACATCTACAATCCGACTTTTTTTTGTAATATCACAGCGGTGCTTTTTTTCTGCACTTTCAAATAAAGATGTCCCATAAACATCAAAGCCGGATTGTTCAAGATAACCGGATAGATGCTTACCAGTAAAACTATCTATACTCGTGATAAGAATTTTTTTACTCATTTTAAAAAACAAATCCTATTTCATTTCTTCTTAAATCTGCTTTTACCATCATACTACACAACTCTTCAAGTGTGCATTTTGGTTCCCAACCAAGTTCATCTTTTGCTTTTTGAGGATTACCTATGAGCAAATCTACTTCAGCCGGTCTGTAAAATTTAGGATTTACCTTGACAACCGTTTTTCCGGTTGCTTTGTCTATAGCTACTTCATCTTCATCTTTACCTTTAAACTCAAGTTCCATATCTACAGCTTTAAAAGCCATTTTTACAAAATCACGAACAGTTTCGGTTCTATTTGTAGCTAAAACATAAGTATCCGGCCTATCTGCTTGAAGCATAAGATGCATCCCTTCCACATAATCTTTAGCATACCCCCAGTCTCTTTTGGCATCCATATTTCCAAGCTCTAAAACATCAAGTTTGCCAAGTTTTATCTTTGCAACTGCATCGGTGATCTTTCTTGTAACAAACTCCAAACCTCTTAGTGGAGACTCATGGTTAAAAAGTATCCCACTTGTTGCGAATATATCGTAAGATTCCCTATAGTTCACAACCATCCAGTGAGCATAAAGCTTCGCTACTCCATAAGGGCTTCTTGGGTAAAATGGTGTTTTTTCAGTTTGTGGTATCTCTTGCACTTTACCAAACATTTCCGAAGTTGATGCCTGATAAAATTTAATCTTAGGATTTACTATCCTTATAGCTTCTAAAAGATGAGCAGCACCAAGTCCTGTTATATGAGCAGTAGCTAAAGGCTGTTCAAATGAAACTCCAACAAAACTTTGTGCTGCAAGGTTATAAATCTCATCCGGTTGTATCTCTGCAACCATTCTTATACTATTTGAAGCATCTGTTAGATCATACTCTACTAAATGTAAATTTTCATGATCCTTGATACCAAGCTCTTCAATACGCCAAAAGTTTACCGAAGCAGTTCTTCTGTATGTTCCATAAACTTCATAACCTTTACTTAGTAGTAGTTCTGCCAAATAAGCACCATCTTGTCCTGTTATCCCTGTAATTATTGCTTTTTTCATTTAGTTTTCTCCTTTTTGTAGTTAATTTGTTTTTTTAATGGCTTGTGCTAATGTAAAATAATCTTTATCATCAAAGAAATGATATAAATTTCTTTGAACTATCATATCAGCA
>JALWQQ010000240.1 GCA_027083075.1 Campylobacteraceae bacterium | reverse complement strand
TGCCTCGAAGGCGTCTTGGGTTTCGGTGTAGTACTTTTCAAAAAGATGGACGATCGTTTCGGTATCGGTCTGGCTTAAAAAGTCGATCCCCTCTTTTTGCAATTCGCGTTTGAGTTCTTGGTAGTTTTCGATGATACCGTTGTGTACGACATAGCTGAATTTGCCGAGGTGAGGGTGGGCATTGAGCTCGGTCGGCTTGCCATGCGTCGCCCAGCGGGTATGTCCGATCGCCGTACCGAAGCCTTCGCTTGTGAAATTTTCGGTTTTTCGACGCAGATATTCAAGTTTGCCGACCGCTTTGAAGTGGTGTAGCGCCTCCTCTTCGACGACGGCGATACCTGCCGAGTCGTAGCCGCGATATTCGAGCTCCTGAAGCCCTTCAAGCAGTATCTCTTTTTTCTCGTTTTTACCGATGTAGCCTACGATGCCGCACATTGGTTCTCTTCCCTTTGTGTAAGTGTTTTGATAATGGTTTCGCTATTATGGCAAAAGTTTCCATTTTTTTCGATGAGAAAGAGATCACGCACCTCTCTTTTGAGCGTGTGGATTTTTGCCGAGACGATATCGATACCGTAGCTGTCGAACACCGAAACAACCGATGCAAGTAGACCCTTTTGATCTTTGCAACGCAGTGTCATCGCCGCCGTAGTCTCGGAGTAGTCGCACTCTATGCCTATCTGCTCTTTGCTGAGCGCAAGAGCCGGCAATGGAATGGGGGCGTTGGTTTGGAGTGTTTCGTGCAAAATAGCTTCGATACTCGGTATATCGTCTTCCGATACCCGATCGTTAAAGGTGATCTTAAAATATTTCTTTTCGTCAAAGAGTTTGTAGATATCCATCTGTGTGACATTGAGACGCTCTAACCTATAAAGCAGTGTTGCCAGATCGAAGGGGTGCGATGCGTTTCGCACTACCTCGATTTGTAGATAGCGTTCATTGTCAATATGAAAGCGGTACGCGTCGCAACCTTGTGCCCATTCGGCGATGCGAAGGATCTCGTCGGCACTCTCTCTGACAAACAGTAACGTAGAGGGTATCTTTAAGATCTTCTTTTGCAGCGATTTGTCCAATGATGCAAACTGCGCTTTGCGTCTGATCTGCGCCTCTTTTTTCAGTCGTTTGGCAGCATCGTCGATATGATGTTTTTCGTGCAGTTTTTCCAAGGCATTGTGATAGAGCGTGCGCAAAAGTCCGGCATTGTGAGAATTGTAGATCCCTTTACCGACGCCACTGAGGTCGGCATAGGTGAGCAGGTAGATCATCTTGAGCATCGTTTCGTTAGGGAAGCGTGATAAAAAGGCGAAGATGATGCGTTCGTTGTAGATATCTTCGCGTTGCGCTACTTTACTCATGTAGGTATGGTAGCGAACCAGCTGCGCCCCCTCTTCGATAAGTGCCTTTTGAAAGCCGAGTCTGCGTGCATACGTCTTAAAGAGTCGCACACCCACTTTGTGGTGATCCTCTTTACGTCCCTTGCCTACGTCATGTAGTAGTGTTACCAGTTTAAGCAGCGTTTGTCTTTCTGTATCCAGACTCTGCCATAATGCGTTGAGGTGTGCATCGTCGCATTGCTCTAAGGACGCGAGACAATAGAGCGAGTGCAGATCGACCGTATAGTGGTGGTAGCCGTCAAATTGCGGCAGGTCGATCACATGGCGAAAGACAGGGATAACCCTATCGAGTATACGCGCCTCATAAAGTACTCGGAAGAAGTCTGCGGCATGATGCCCTCTTAAAGCATCAAGCACAAGCATACTCAATCTTTCCGATGATGCCTTTTGCAATGCAAGCATATAGAGCGCACCTTTACATGATGCCGAAACGGTTTCGCCCCTTTCGACGCCTCGAAGTACGGTGTGTAGCTGCTCGGTAAGCGTCCCGTTGTCATGACAATAAAAATGATTGTACGAAAAACCTGCGGATTGCGTCAGGCGTTCAATCCAGATGTCGGTAAAAAGCTTAATGGTGCGCATCGACGCAAAGACTTTGGTAGCCAGTTTGCGTTGCGATGCATACCCCTCTTCAAAGCCCATGGTGCGACAGATATCCGGAATATACTCCAAGCGCAATCGATCCTCTTTTTTTCCGCTCACAAGATGCAGGGCACTGCGCACACGAAAGAGAAACTCCAAGGCGATACGGAAGGGGCGATACTCCTCTTCTTTGACGATCGCTTCACCGAGATCTTTGATGCGTGGCACACCATAGAGGATATTGCCGATCCAAAAGACCAGATTGGCGTCTCTAAAACCGCCCGTACCCTCTTTAAGGTGTGGCTCCATCGTGATGGGATAGCGACGATGTTTCTGATCGCGCTCTTCAAGTTTTGCTTTGATGTAGGCGATTTGTTTCTCTTTGCGTATGTACCCTAAAGCATTTTGAAACCGGGTACGCAAGATGTGCGAACCTTCGATAAAGCGTGCTTCTATAAGTGCACTCTTGATAGTGATGTCGGATGCGGCGACCGCTTCAATCTCGTTAAGGGTATGCACTCTGTGTCCCAACTTGATACCGCAGTCCCATAGTAGATAGAGCATACTCTCTATGAGTTTCGAGACATTGTAACCCTCTACCTCTTCATACAAAAAGAGGATGTCGATATCCGAATAGACACAGAGCTGTTCTCTGCCGTAGCTTCCGAGTGCAAAGAGCGAAAGCGGTAGATTATTTTTAGGCGGCAAATATTCGCCAAAACTCTCAAAGAGCGCGATGCGGTAGATACTCTTGATCAGCATATCGATAAAGCGCGTATGCGAAAGCAAGAAGTCCTTACCGCCGCTTTGCGCAAAGCGATCGGGCAGGGTGCTGCGATACGCTTCGATATAGGCTTTGAGTGAGGCTATCAGCTTTTTGCGTGCCTCGGGATCGTGCAGATCGATTTGCGGATCGATACTAAAGGGTTTCACGTTGCCTGCTCCTAATCAATTATCGCTATAATAGCGAAAAATTGCATAGCCGGAGATAGTTGCGGATGGTGGCATTAAGCAAAGAGCGTTTGGTAACCAAAGTCAAAGCGGGTGAGCGACTCAATCAAGCCGAAGGCGAGGCACTCTACGCGCTTGATCTCTATACTTTGGGAGAACTTGCCGATGCAATACGCAGGGAAAAATATGGCAAAAAGAGCTTTTTTAACATCAACCGTCATATCAATCCGACCAATATTTG
>JALWQQ010000239.1 GCA_027083075.1 Campylobacteraceae bacterium | reverse complement strand
TAAGGTACCGCATATGGGCTGGAATGAACTATTTAGGGGTCTGAGCTCCGATGATATGTTGCGAAGCGATGCATCGCCTGCGGCTCTGACCCCGCCAAATAGCAGCAAACTCTTTGCCGGACTACCCGAAGCCTTTTATCTCTACTTTGTCCACTCTTTTCATGCAGTTTGCGACGACCGATATGTCATCGGCAAGACACACTACGGTTACGCATTTGTCAGTGCGGTACAAAACGACAACATATACGGCATCCAACCCCACCCCGAAAAGAGTCACGACAACGGTCTGAAGATCATCGAAAACTTTATCAACCTCTAAGGATATCCATGCAAACAAAACAGATTCAAAAAAGATCGCAAAGCAATGCACACAAACACCCTTCACCCTTCACTAAAAAGACGGGGCTAAAGCCCCTACTCCTTATCTCTTCACTCATCACTCTTCACCCTTCACTCCATTTGGCGCGAGGTGCCCAATGACCATCCTTCCCGCGATAGATCTCAAAGACGGCAAAGCGGTTAGACTCACCAAAGGGTTGATGGAGAGTGCCAAGATCTACAGCGACGAGCCGTGGCAAGTAGCGAAACGCTTTGAAGAACTCGGTAGCGAATGGGTGCATCTGGTCGATCTTAACGGCGCCTTTGCGGGCGAGCCGAAAAACTTAGAGCAGATCAAAAAGATTCGTGAAAACACCGGTTTGAAATTGGAACTTGGCGGCGGCATCCGCGACGAAGAGACGATCCGCATGTATCTTGACTTAGGGATCGATCGGGTGATCTTGGGCTCAGTCGCGGTCAAAGATCCAGACTTTGTCAAAGCGATGGCGCAAAAGTATCCGATCGTTGTCGGCATCGACGCGATCGACGGGATGGTCGCCGTCGAAGGATGGGCGGAAGTGAGCGAAATGAAAGCGACCGTACTGGCTGAGAAGTTCGCCGATGCCGGGGTAGAGGCGATCATCTGCACCGATGTCGGGCGCGACGGGATGCTTAGCGGTATCAATATCGACTTTACCAAAGCGATCAAAGCATCAAGCGGACTGGAGACGATCGCCAGCGGCGGACTGAGAGATATGCGCGACATCGAAGCACTCCTCGCAGCGGGCATCGACGGTACGATCGTGGGCAAAGCCTTTTACGAAGGCACACTTGATCTAAGCGAAGCGTTTCGCAAGGCGAATGATGCAAGATAACTACTACAAGCTTACCCTCGCGGTTCCTGCCGGCTTCGAAGAGCTTATCGCAGACTTTATCACCGCGCAAGGCTTTGACGGCGTAGAGATCGGCACACAGCAGCTTATTATACGAAGCGAAGCGGATCCCAAGCCGCTCCTTGATGCCCTTGCGCACCTTGAGCAAGAGATCGAGGGTTTTACTTTTACAAGCAAGATCGAGGTATTGCAAAACCGTGACTGGATCGCGCACTATCAAGCTTCGGTATCGCCTATCGAGGTAGATCCCTTTTATATCAGAGCAAGCTGGCATCCGCCGCATCATGAGAAGATAGAGATCATCGTCGACCCCGCGCTGGCTTTCGGATCGGGGCATCACGCCACAACCTACAGCTGCCTTGAAGCGATAGGCGCGCAGGTGCATGAGGGGAATACGGTGCTGGATGTGGGCTGCGGATCGGGGATCTTGGCGCTTGCGGCAGCCAAACTCGGTGCGACGGTCGATCTTTGCGACACCGATCCGTTGGCGGTACAAAGCGCCAAAGAGAACTTTGAACGTAACAATGCACACTATCGCACGCTATGGGAAGGCTCTGCCAACAAGGCGCAAGCGCAAGCGTATGATGTCGTCATCGCCAATATCATCGCCGATGTTCTGTGCATCATCGCGCCGCAGCTTCAACGTGCGCTTAAACCGGGGGCGCTACTGATCCTTTCGGGCATTTTAGATAAAAAAGAGGCGCGTGTTAAAGAGAGCTATCGCACGCTAACACCTGTAGCGCGCATCGCACGAGAAGAGTGGGTCACCCTGCTTTACCGTAACGATTAACTCCGTTTAAGTATAATGTGATAGAAATACGACGAGAGATACGACAAAAGGAAGCTGATGGCACAACAACCGCAACACGACAACAATAACAACAATAACTTTTTCAACAACAACCCCCTGCTTGCATTTGCGATATTCTCTATCGTAGTAATCTTTATCTTCAAACTCTTTATCGGAAACAGCGGGCAAAACTTCGAAACGATGATCGCCTCTCAACAACAACGCGTCTATGCTACGAAGCACCTGAAGTACTCGGAGATGAAAGAGAAGATCAAGGCAGGTGAGATCAAAGAGCTCAAGCTCACCCCCGGCGTCATCGAAGCGATCGGCGAAGAGGCGGGTAGACGCATCCGCTACATCGCTACCAATATCCCCACCTACGACAAAGACCTTATTCCACTACTCGAGAGTAAACACATCCCCTACGAAGGGGTCGTCGGAAACGGCTTTTTTACTGATCTGCTCAGTTCGCTGATCCCCATCTTGATCTTCTTTGCCATCTGGATCTTTTTGGCACGACGCATGAGCAAAAATATGGGCGGCGGCATTTTGGGCGCAGGCAAAGCAAACGGTCTTATCAACTCCGAAAAGCCCGATGTGACCTTTGACGATGTACAAGGTGTCGAAGAGGCAAAAGAGGAGGTTAAAGAGATCGTCGATTTTCTCAAGTATCCCGAGCGCTATATCGAACTGGGCGCTAAGATCCCCAAAGGGGTGCTGCTGGTCGGTCCTCCGGGTACGGGTAAAACGCTACTTGCGAAGGCGGTAGCGGGCGAAGCGAGCGTACCGTTTTTCTCCGTAAGCGGCTCAAGCTTCATCGAGATGTTCGTGGGCGTAGGCGCCAGCCGTGTACGCGATCTCTTTGCGCAGGCTAAAAAAGAGGCGCCTTCGATCATCTTTATCGACGAGATCGATGCGATCGGCAAGAGTCGTGCTGCAGGTGCGCAATTTGGCGGTAACGACGAGCGTGAACAGACCCTCAACCAGCTCTTGGCGGAGATGGACGGCTTCGGAAGCGACACGCCCGTCATCGTCTTGGCCGCCACCAACCGTCCAGAGACGCTTGATCCTGCACTGCTGCGCGCGGGGCGCTTCGATAGGCAAGTCTTGGTCGACAAACCCGACTTCGAGGGGCGCTTGGCGATACTCAAGGTACACTCCAAAGATGTGAAGCTCTCCAAGGATGTTGATCTTGAAAAGGTGGCGAAGCAGACAGCGGGTCTTGCGGGCGCTGACCTCGCCAACATCATCAACGAAGCTGCACTTTTGGCGGGACGCAAAAACAAAAAAGAGATCGAACAAGAGGATCTGCTCGAAGCGATCGAACGCGCCTTTGTGGGGCTTGAGAAGAAAAACCGCAAGATCAGCGACAAAGAGAAGAAGATCGTCTCTTACCACGAAAGCGGTCACGCTCTGATGGCGGAACTCACCGAGGGTGCAACACGCGTCACAAAGGTCTCCATCATTCCGCGCGGCCTGGGTGCATTGGGCTATACCCTTCATCTGCCCGATGAAGAGAACAAGTTTTTGATGCAAAAACACGAATTGATGGCAGAGATCGACGTGCTACTCGGCGGTCGCGCCGCCGAAGAGGTCTTTTTAAAGGAGATCTCTACGGGTGCCGGAAACGACCTGCAACGCGCCACCGATATCTTGCGCGAGATGATCACCAAGTACGGCATGAGCGACGTGGCGGGTCTGATGGTTCTTGAGAAAAATGTCGGCGGCGCTTTCCTCAACGGCGGACAAGTGGTCAAAGAGTATAGCGAAAAGACCGCCGAGGCGATCGACGAGACGATCAAGCGTATCCTTAATGAGCGCTATGAGTATGTCAAAGCGACGCTAAACGAATACGCCGAGGCGATCGAAGCGATGGTCAAAGAGCTGCTTGAAAAAGAGGTGATCGAGGGGCACACCGTACGCGAGATCATCGAAGCGTTCGAAAAGCGATACGACAAACCCTCTCGCTTGGCACACAACGACGGCGTCGAAGAGAAATCGGAAAAAGAAGACGAAGAGAATAACGAGGGGCAAAATGAGGATTCGCAAGAGGCGTAACGATGCATAAGCAGGCGCAGCTTATCTACATCCTCCCCAATCTCTTTACCGCCGCATCGATCTTTAGCGGCATCGTCTCCATCATCGAAGCGATACACGGAAACCTTACTACTGCGGCATGGCTGATCCTCTTGGCACTACTCTTTGACGGGCTTGACGGCAGGATCGCAAGACTAACCGGCACAAGTAGCCGCTTCGGTGTCGAGTTCGACTCACTGGCGGATATCGTCTCCTTCGGTGTGGCACCGGCACTTCTACTCTATCTCTTTACCGGTGAAAACTACGGAAAATTCGGCATTCTGGTGAGTGCACTCTATGTGATCTTCGGTGCAATCCGCTTGGCAAGGTTCAATATCTCAAGTGCCAAAAGCGATCCCAATGTCTTTATCGGTCTTCCTATCCCGACTGCGGCACTCTTTATCGCCATGTGGGTGGTATTGCTTCAAAACTATGCGTTTGATGCGCTCCGCCTGCCCCTCTTGATCGCGACGCTACTGCTCTCGTTGCTCATGGTTAGCAATGTGCGCTACCCCTCTTTTAAAAAGGTGCAACTCGACAAGCCGATGGTTTTTAAGACGATGATCGTGCTGCTGCTGTGCGCTTCGTTGCTCTATCTCTTTAGCAGCGAAGGCTTTGCGCTGATCGTCACACTCTATACACTCTACGGTCCACTGAGAGCCATGAAAACACTCAATGAACGACGCCCCAAGTTTAAACGATAATCTTTATCCTTGACAAAACGGGTGACTCCTGCTATACTCCCCGCAATGAAGCTTAAGGAGTGTAGCATGAAAACGATTATCCGTCAGCATGTCATTATCAAGCACGACAGCACACTCCTATCTCTTTACCTATAATCTTCCGATTTTTCCCCTATCCCTT
This sequence comes from Campylobacteraceae bacterium, assembly GCA_027083075.1. Taxonomy (GTDB): domain Bacteria; phylum Campylobacterota; class Campylobacteria; order Campylobacterales; family Sulfurovaceae; genus JALVPA01. The sequence goes on along the minus strand of JALWQQ010000239.1, from coordinate 7,451 downwards.
TTGCTATGTCTACTTTACCCCTTTTAGGGTAAAATGTGACCAATGCTTTCTTTTATAGTAGTTAAAAGGCAAAAACGATGAGTCAAGAGATCGTCAAAATTTTCGATACCACCTTAAGAGACGGGGAGCAGAGCCCCGGTGCTTCGATGAATACCGAAGAGAAGATACAGATAGCCAAGCAGTTAGAACGCCTTGGTGTTGACATCATCGAGGCGGGGTTTGCCGCGGCTAGTCCGGGCGACTTCGATGCCATTAAACGTATCGCCGAAGTCGTGCACGACTCTACGGTATGCTCTTTGGCACGTGCGCTTGAAAGAGACATCAAAGCGGCAGGCGAAGCGATCGCCGATGCACCTAAAAAGCGCATCCACACCTTTATCGCTACCAGCCCTATCCATATGGAGTATAAACTCAAGATGAAGCCCGATGAGGTGATACGCCGTGCCGTAGAAGCGGTGCGCTATGCGCGCACTTTTGTCGAAGATGTCGAGTTTAGTTGCGAAGATGCAGGACGGAGCGACATTGCATTTCTCAAGGAGATCACCGACGCGGTGATCGAAGCGGGTGCGACAACGATCAATCTTCCCGATACCGTAGGTTATCGCTTGCCGCAAGAGATCGGTGCGATGGTCAAGGAGATGGTCGATTTCGTAGGCTCGCGTGCCATCATCTCCGTGCACAACCACAACGATCTGGGACTTGCCGTAGCCAATTCGCTCGAAGCGGTGCGCCAAGGGGCGCGGCAGGTCGAGTGTACGATCAACGGCTTGGGTGAACGTGCAGGCAATGCCGCACTCGAGGAGATCGTCATGGCAATCAAAGTGCGTCAAGATATCTTCCAAGGTATCGATACCGCCATCAACACCCAAGAGATCTACCCTACCAGCCGTCTGATCGCCGGTATCACAGGCATAGAGCCGCAACCCAACAAAGCGATCGTCGGCAAGAACGCCTTTGCGCATGAGAGCGGCATTCACCAAGACGGCGTACTCAAGCACAAAGAGACCTATGAGATCATCCGTCCCGAAACGATCGGGCTTGATCTGAGCGACACCTTGGTGCTTGGTAAGCACTCGGGGCGTGCTGCCTTCAAGGACAAGCTCGGCAAACTCGGCTTTACGCTGGACAAAGAGGCGTTTGAGCGTGCCTTTGAGCGCTTCAAGATCCTTGCCGATCGCAAAAAAGAGATCTTTGATGATGATATTCGCGCATTGGTAACTAACGAGATGGCACAAGCAACGCGCATCTTTGAGTTGATCTCCTTGCAGCTGATGGATTGCAGTGAAGGCGTGCCCTCTGCCGCCGTGAAGATCAAAAAGGGTGAAGAGATACTGCTTGACGCCTCCATTGGTGACGGTACGATCGATGCGGTCTTTAAGGCGATCGATCGCCTGACGGGCTACAAAGGAGAACTGCAAGACTACCGCGTCAAATCGGTCAGTGAAGGCAAGGATGCCTTAGCCAATGTAACGGTCAAGGTCGCTTTCGAGAATGAACCTGCGGTGATCGGTCACGGCTTGCATCTCGATACGATGGTGGCGAGTGCGCGTGCCTATATCGCAGCGCTCAACAGCTATCTTAGTATGCAGGGAAAACTCAAAACGCGTCCAAGACATGTGATATTGTAAGCAGAAGATAAGAGTGGTCGGGGTGACAGGATTCGAACCTGCGACCTCATCGTCCCGAACGATGCGCGCTACCAAACTGCGCTACACCCCGAACTCGAAGGGTGTTATTTTACTCACTTTTTTCTAAAATAAAGCTATACCTTCCAAAGGCTACATATAAGGTCGTAGCACTTCGGGGATCGTGATCTCACCCGCTTCGTTTTGGTAGTTCTCCATGATCGCAATCAGCGTACGACCGACCGCCAGTGCCGAACCGTTAAGGGTGTGCACTAAGCGATTTTTCTTGCCCTCTTTGAAGCGAATCTTAGCACGACGCGCCTGAAAGTCGCGCGTATTGGAAACGGAGCTGATCTCTCTGTATCTGTTTTGTCCGGGAAGCCACACCTCCAGATCGATCGTGCGTGCCGCAGAGAAGCCCAGATCCCCCGTACAGAGTTCTACCAAGCGGTGCGGCAAGCCGAGTTTGCTCAGAAGTGACGAAGCGTGCGCCACCATCATCTCGAAGATCTCGTCGCTCTTCTCGGGGTGAGCAATCGCCACCATCTCGACCTTGTCAAATTGGTGTTGTCGTATCATGCCGCGCGTATCGCGTCCGGCGCTACCCGCCTCTTTACGAAAACACGGGGTATACCCCGTCATCAAGAGCGGCAGACTCTCTTCAGAGAGTATCTCGTCATGATAGAGATTGGTCAGCGGCACCTCGGCAGTGGGGATCAAAAAGAGATCTTCGTCGCAAACCTTGAAGAGATCCTCTTCAAACTTGGGCAACTGTCCCGTACCCTGCAGCATCGCGGCATTGTTCATAAAGGGTACGCAGTACTCCTCGAAGCCTACTTTGCGGTTTTCATCCAAAAAGAAATTGATGAGTGCGCGCTCCAGTCGCGCCGCTTCGCCGCGCAAAACACTAAAGCGACTCTTGGCAAGCTTCACGCCGCGCTCAAAGTCTATCCACCCGTTGTGCTCTGCTAACTCCCAATGCTCTTTGGGAGCAAAGTCAAAGCGTTTAGGCTCAAGCACACGCTTGATCTCGACATTATGCGCCTCATCTTCGCCTACGGGCACGGACGCATCGGGGAAATTGGGGATCGAAAGCGCCAACTCTTTTAGTTTACTCTCAAGCGCCTTTACTTCCGCATCGAGTGGCGCCATTGCCGCTTTATTGGCATCGAGTTTCGCTTTGAGCTCGGCGATATCCTTGCCCTCTCTTTTGTAGATGCCAAACTGCTTCGAGAGGCTGTTTTGCTCCGCGCGCATCGCCTCGAGTTCGGCACTCTTTGCCTTCTTTTTGGCAAAGAGTGCCTTGAGCTCGGCAAGTAACGCTTCGTCGACACCCTTGCGCACAAGGCGTGTAGAAGCTTCATCAAAACTATTTTCAAGATACTTAAGATCGATCATGAAACATCCATATGGTAATTTTGAAGAAATTATAACCGAAAGAGACTATAAAGCAAAAGCAAAGCGCTTTTGCCTCTATGGCTTAGAATTCGGGGGCAACCAAAATACTTGTAATATCGAAAGTGCAATCCTTATCGATTGGAGCGGACAAGAAATAAGTAACATATGCCGTACCGTCTGTTGAGCCAAAAGTTTTGGTGCCTATCGTTACACGATTGTCACAGGTTCTGGCATCAAAATTATTGCTGCTGGCAACCTCGACAGCAAAACAGTTGCTCCCCGATTTTACCGCATGACCAAAGTGTCCGTTTCTATAGCGTTCGGGTGCATTTTTATGCCAGATAACAAAGGTAGCGTATGCTGTTGTTCCCTTGGCAACCTTATAGCCTGCCGAGGGCGCCTTTGTAAATCCGTAGCCCCTAAGGGTATGTTTTACCGCCTCGCCGACTCTAATCTTTTTACCCGTATCGGGCTGGAAGCCATCGAGATTGACCCAGATCGTTACGTCTTTTCCCGTCAAATGATAGTCATAGATATATTTAACGATCACCGTACCCTGATCATCAAGCCGATAGGAGTCCGAATCGGTATACCCTATCCACTCGCGCCCATCCGGTCTACACTGATCTTGATAGTAGTTGTGACCGACTGCATAGTAGAGTCCGCTTCGCGAGACCCCGAAATAGTCATCTATCAGATCAAGTGTATTGTTGGCGCCCGTTCTATTGATGTCCCATTTACCCATCGCTTCATAGTTTTTCCTTGCACCGAATACAACCAATTTGTCGGTATTGTTCCCCTCGGCATTAACATATCTGAAGACATCGGCTTGCAACGGATCGGTAAAGGTCGCTTTGTGTGCACCGTTCGGGCTTGAAATAACCCCATTGGCGATACCGTTGTCGATCTCCTTCTTACCGAAGAAGAGCCTATGTGTCGTATTGGTCTCTTTGCCGGACACCTCCCTTCCATCAACGGCATATCCCGCTATGGCACCGACCGTAACATTGGGTCGGGTATTGACTTTATTGCCGTATGAGTCGGTAACGGAGATCGCCAACACATCGATATATTTCGATCTATTGACATCTTGCATCGTTTTGACATAAGAGATACTGATCGCCGTCGGCGGACCGGAGTAGACACGCACATTAACAATGGTGCTCAGGGTTTGCGACACACCGTTTATATCATCAAATCCAATCGTCACCTCAATCGGCACCAACCCCGACAAGGTTTTTGATCTAAGTATAAAGCTACTGTTATTTACCGGATTAAGATTGAGTCTGTCGACTAAACTATTGCTGGCGGTATCCAAGAACTGCGCAATCGTCGCATTAGTCGTTTTGACCGTAATAGCGGTAATCCGCTCGGTTGACAGCGGTACACTATTGCCGGCACTATCTTTTGCCTCAAGTAGAATATTGAAGCTCTTCTCTTTGTTCGGGATACCCATGCTGAAATTACCGGAAGTAACGACCCGCAACGTATAGTTACGTGTAACATGAGGGTTGGGCGGGACCCGATATTCTACCTTAACCGATTGCTTGTCGGCACTATTATCGACATGATAAAATTTAAAGATACTACCGGTATCGTTGTTGTCCAGTAGCGCTTGCAAATTACTCGGTCCCGTATAACGGAAGAGCGCAATCCCTTGTGCATTGACCTTTACCTCGTAGGAGTCGAATTGACCCACATCGGTTCCGTTTAGAACCTTTTGAGGCAGCTCTACTCTTACGCTTCCTTGTGTATAGGGTGCGATATCTTTGAAAACCTTTATCGGTATATCGACGGTTTTACTGTTCGAATCAAGCACAATCTTCCGAAGTTGCGTAGGAACCACAACAGTCGGAAGCGTCGTATTGATATCGGTAGCACCGATATTCCCCGTACTAATCACACTAAATTTCAATATGACATTTTGAGAGATTACGGTACCGTTATCGTCATGCGTCAGCACTATCGTCACACTCTCTCCGTCGGGCAATTGCTTCGGCGAAGTGTAATCAAAGACCGCAAAGCCGTCCTGCCCTGTCTTTGTCGTAGGATTGGAGATGATGCCGTAGCGGCTGTCAAAAGCCTTGACCCGCACCGTCTGGTCACTCTGCGCGTAGCCGTCTTTGAGTAGCTGGACTTTGATCTTATATGAAGTGTCGGACTTGGTTATGATCAGTGGCGACGTTGCATTGAAAAAGCTACTTTTTGGCTTGGGTTTCGGTGCATTGGCGTTACCGGTAGTCGGTGCACTGTCGTAGTATATCGTTTTGCTTTGTGTCTGTATCCCGTCATTAACCGTCTGCACATAGCTAAACTTATACCTTGTCGCATCACATCCCGCATTGGCGAAAGTACCTGTGATGAACACCTCTTTACTACTGCCGGCAGAGCCGTTTAAGGTAACGGCTTGTGGCAGTTTGATATCCGAAATGACACAACCACCGATACTTGTTACGCGAAAACGATCGAGGCGTATTGTATAGTTTGCGGATAGCTTTTTGACAAATTGCACAGTGAGGTTAAACTCTTTTCCATTCTTAGGTGCAACAATAGACGCATGCGTCTCTACAAATTGCTGCGGTGTCGATGCGCTACCGTTACCATTACCACTACCGCCGGCGATCGTATAGTTTCCACATCCGATCACCAGTAACGCCGCAAAAGCAAGCAAGCATATATGAGCGATTTTTTTCATTATCTTTTCCTCGGCAATCAATAGAAGTAGTTAAAAGCAACGATCGCACTACCCATATGATCGAAGGGTTTAATCGTCGAAAGCGAATAGCGATAACCGAAATCCACATCCAAAGAGTTAAGTACGCTGATCACAACCCCTGCTTCCGCACCATACATAAATCCGTTTGCATTAATCCCGGTGCTCTGGTAGTTACCGTAACCCATATTGAGACCTACATAAGGATCGAACGTACTCGCGACCGACGATTCGCTATCATGTGCAAAGCGATAATCGACACCGATATTGAGCATTTTGAAATCTTGCTTGCCCTTGGTAAAGAAGTAGAGCGAAAGTACCGTTCTCCAATCCGCATTTTGGGCTCCGGCACGCAAGCCGTAGCCGGCACCCGTTCCTTTAAAGTTCGGCGTTGCAAGAATACCGCCGATGTCACCCTGCAGTTCGCCATAACCGAACTCAACACCCAAAAATGCATCGCTACCGAACTCATCGGCGACAAGAGAGCCAGAGGCGATCAAAAGGGAAAAAAATACGACACAGATCTTTTTCAATCTCATTGAAAACTCCTTCATTTGCATTGCGAGTCAATAAATATGCCCATCAGTAGAGCTTGATAGCAATATCATATCAGATTTTATATTAATTAATCTTAAAAACTATATCGTCAAAATTTGTATCTGTTTTGGTAAATGAGTGCTACGGAACTTTTTTGGGAGTTTTTTGGGTGTTTGTGGTGTCAAGGGGGAGACTTGAACTCCCGACCTCCGGCTTATGAGACCAGCGCTCTAACCAGCTGAGCTACCTTGACATACTTTTGAGGCTTGGGATTTTAATCGATTTTCTCTTAAAGCGCCCTTACGACAGGGCTTTTTCGATGGCGTTTTTATCAAAACCGCAAATCCATCGGCTACCCACAAGCACGACGGGTACACCGCGGCATCCGTGACGCTCACAATCTTTCGCTGCCTTGGGATCCTTGGTGATGTCGATCTCTTTGAACTTAACCCCCTCTTTTTTAAAGTAATCTTTGGCAACCTTGCACCACTTGCAAGTCGGAGAGGTAAACAGTACCACTTTTTTCATCTTTTTCTCACTCATGATAATAGCTCCTTATCCAAATAATAATCAAAAATTGTATGATATGGTAGCCTGTATAAGCTTTAAACGAAATAAATCTTATAGGTAACAAAACAGAAAGTCTTAGTCTATTTCACTAAAGTTCTATTGACAAAAGAAAAAAATTTGTGTACAATCGCATCAAAATTTTACGATAACGGAGGTTCATCATGAAGTTCAGACCCTTAGGCGACAGACTACTTGTCGAAAGAGTCGAAGAGGAAAACACCACTGCAAGCGGGATCATCATCCCCGATAACGCCAAAGAGAAGCCTTCGCGCGGCAAAGTGCTTGCCGTCGGCAACGATGTCGAAGAGATCAAAGAGGGCGACACGGTTGTTTTCGGCAAATACGCAGGTAACGAACTGGTGCTTGACGACAAAGAGTATCTGGTTCTCGAAGCTTCCGATGTACTCGGTATCGTAGAATAATTTGAAAAGGAGTGGATAATGGCAGCAAAAGAGATCGTATTTTCCGATAAGGCACGTAACGGACTATTTGAGGGTGTAAGTAAACTTGCAGATGCGGTAAAAGTAACAATGGGACCCAGAGGACGCAATGTCCTCATCCAAAAGAGCTTCGGTGCACCCAACATCACCAAAGACGGTGTGAGCGTA
>JALWQQ010000238.1:1529-3183 GCA_027083075.1 Campylobacteraceae bacterium | reverse complement strand
GGCTTTAGCCCCGTCTATATGGTGAAGGGAAAAGGTTTGGCTTAATGGGTAACGAGGAATGTGGAATCGAAAAGAGATAAGAGTAAGATAAAGGTGTGAACGTGAATGACATGCAAATGCACCCTTTTAATCCCATCGTTTTTAACGATACACATACGTTGATACTCGGCACATTCCCCAGCCTCAAATCGTTTGAATACAGCTTTTACTATGCCCATCCGCGCAATCAATTTTGGCAGCTACTCTCGCAGATTACCGGTTATCCGATCAACAATCGTGACCAAAAGATCTGGTTACTCAAGGCACATCGTTGGGGGTTGTGGGATATGGTTGCTTCCTGCGCACGACACAACTCTGCCGATAGTAACTTGCGCGATATTGCGGTCAATGACATCTCGGCACTTTTGAGGCAGTATCCTTCTATCAAGCGCATACTCTTTACCGCCAAAAAAGCCGAAGCGCTCTTTGAAAAACATTTTGGCACTCTTGAGATTGCCCGCGACTATCTACCATCACCCTCGCCGGCATATGCGGCGATGCGCTTTGAGCAAAAGGCGGAGATCTATAGGGAGAAATTAGGAATTAGAAATTAGGAATGAGGATAGGGGTCTGACCTCAATGACAATGCTTTAGCGTTGTCGTTGCGGGTCTGACCCCAAAAGAACCAAAAGAATGAGGAATGAGAAACCGAAGAGTGAAGAGTGATGAGTGAAGAGAAAAGAGAGAAGAGTGAAGGGTGAAGATGAAAAGTTTTGGTATGCTTTTTAAAAAAGATAGTCAAGGGGTGTGTTTATAATGAGTGTATGGGTGATCGGTGATGTGCAGGGTTGTTATAGGAGCTTGCAGCGTTTGTTGCAAGCGATTGCCTTTGACAGGCGACATGATACCTTATGGTTTGTCGGTGATCTGGTCAATCGCGGCAAAGGGTCGCTGGAGGTGCTTCGGTTTCTTTACGATATGCAAGATCGTGTTGTAAGCGTCTTGGGTAACCATGACTTGGCGCTTTTGGCAGCCTATTGGGGTTTTAAGAAGTCCAATCCTACCATCGATCCTATTTTGGAAGCGTCCGATGCCGATAGGCTTATGGTGTGGCTTCGTCATCGTCCCTTTTTGCATGTCGATTATACATACGGTGTGGCATTGGCGCATGCGGGCATCGCGCCCGAGTTTGATCTTGGCATGGCACTGCATTACGCAAAAAGGGTGGAGCAGAAGCTGCAAAGCGATCAGGGTGCTACGTGGTTGGAGCAGGTGATGAAAGAGGGGAGGGATCGCTTCGATCACAAGGCCGGCGATATCGACATCGATCGTTATATTGTCAGTAGCTTTACACGCATGCGCTTCTGTCATACCGACGGACGACTGGACTTTAGGCAAAAGGGCGCACCGAGTGAAAAGTTGCAAGAAAAGGGGTTGGTACCGTGGTTTTTGTGTCCGAAGCGCAAGGCTATCGATCTGCATATCCTCTTTGGGCACTGGTCAACGCTTGGGTTTTATAGTGACGCACGGGTGACGGCGATCGATACCGGATGTGTATGGGGCGGGAAGCTGAGTGCCTTAGAGATCTCTAAACGACCCTTTCGTCGAGAAAGCGTCGTTTGTGACGGGGCGATGATACCCGAGGTTTAATCCATCTGGTTGCGCAAGAAAGTAG
>JALWQQ010000238.1:0-1519 GCA_027083075.1 Campylobacteraceae bacterium | reverse complement strand
ATTGTTTTGTGCAGCGCTGATGAGTGTCTCTTGTTTTTTCTCTTGAACTTCCTCTTCGCTGCTTTGATCTTCAAAACCTGTTGCGATAATCGTAATTTTAACTTCATCAGGTTCCATATTTTCGCTTGTAGTGGTACCGAAGATCACATACGCGTCATCATCCGCGCTATCTTCGATGATATCCATAGACTCGCCGATCTCCATAAGCGGATAGTCGGGGTGGATGTCGAAGTGCACCAAGACACCTTTGGCGCCGTCGATGGAGATGTTATCAAGTAGCGGCGACTCGATCGCCGATTTTGCAGCATCATAGGCAGCGTTGGCGCCGGAACCGTAGCCTGTGCCCATCAGCGCCATACCTCTGTGGCTCATGACCGTACGTACGTCGGCAAAGTCGAGGTTGATGTCGTTGGCACCGTGTGAGAGGATCACCTTAGAGATGCCGCCGACCGCTTGTGCCAGTACGTCGTCAACCATGCGGAAGCTCTCTTTAATACCGAGGTTTTTTTCGACGATGGAGAGAAGTTTTTCGTTGGGCACAACGATGATAGAGTCGCTTTCGCGTTTGAGCTCTTCCAGCCCTTGCTTAGCAAGCTTAGCGCGTCTGCGCCCCTCGAACTTAAAGGGGCTGGTGACGATAGAGACGGTAAGTGCACCGACCTCTTTTGCCGCTTGTGCGACGATGGGTGCAGCACCGGTACCCGTACCGCCGCCAAGTCCCGCGGAGATGAAGACGATATCGGCACCACTGAGTGTCTCTTTGATCTCGTCAAAGCTTTCGAGTGCCGCTTCACGCCCCTTTTCGGGCACCATGCCCGCGCCCAATCCACGTGTAGCGTTCAGTCCCATCTGAAGCTTGAAGGGTGCTTTCGAGTCTTTTAAGGCTTGTGCGTCGGTATTGGCAACAATGAGATCGATACCGTCAATACCCGTTTCGATCATATGGTTGATCATATTGCCGCCGCCGCCTCCGACGCCGATCGCTTTGATTTTTGCCTCTGTGCTCAATGTTGTCGCCTCTTCAATGTGAAAATCTTCCATCGTCTTCCTCCCTAAAATAGTTGTTTTGCCCAATTGATAAGTTTGCCGATCTGGTTGCTGTGCGAGGATGCGGTGTCCGGCAACTCCTCGAAGATCAACGTATCACCCTCTTCGTCCGCTTCCTTTTCGCCGAGCCTATCGGTCGCTTTTGGTTCATCATACCGCTTCTCCTTGGTGCCTGAAGCTATCTTGATGTCGCTTAGGTCGTCATTTTCAACGCTTTTGCGATGGAGCATCTCTTGTTTGAAGTTGACCTCGTAGGGCGTATGATCTCCCGCCGCATAACGGATGAGACCGATGGCGGTAGCGTAAGCGGGATCTTTGAGTTCGTCAAAGAGTCCTTCGACACCGTCGGGCAGACCGATGCGTACCGCCATGTTGTGGAAGATCGACTGCGCCAACTCTCTGGTGCCTTTGAGTTTGGTCATGCCGCCCGTCAAGATCAGCCCTGCGCTAATCTGTTCGCGCAGCGCCGACT
>JALWQQ010000237.1 GCA_027083075.1 Campylobacteraceae bacterium | reverse complement strand
GCGTAAGACTCACACGGAAGCGCAACTTCTCTTGCTGCAAAGCCACCTCGTTACCGAACTCCTCTTTTAGCAGCTTGGTCGCCTTGACAACATCGTCTTCGTCCAAAAGCTCGAACGACACACTATCGTCGGGGTTGATGCGAAGATTGTCGAAGATGATCTCTTCATCATCAAAGATATACTTGATCGTGCCCGCGATCGACTTGACGCGCGACTTGATCGCCTCTTCGTTTTTGACCCCCAGAAGCATATGCAACCCGCCTTGCAGATCGAGTCCCAAAGTGATCTTCTTGCCGCTTTGTGTCTGCAAGAGCGAGGGCATCGAAAAGACGACACCGAAGATCAATGCCAAGAGAAAGAGAACAACGCGATAGTTAAGCCTGCTCACTTGCATCTACCTTTTTCGCTACATAGGCTTTATCAAGCTTGGCAAACACACCGTCGGAGAGTTCAACTTTAAAGAAGCTCTCTTCAACCTTGACTACCTTGGCGATCAGACCGCCGTTTGTGACGATGCGATCGCCCTTTTGCAAGCCCTCTATCATCTCTTTGTGCGCTTTTTGCGCCTTTTGCTGCGGACGAATGATCAGAAAGTAAAAGATAGCAAAGAGTATAATAAGCGGCATCAATGCGCCAAGCACACTACCTTGTTGCTGCATAGGAATCCTTTGAGGTGAAAATAATCGGACAATATCTTAGCACTTTTGCATTAACAAGAGGCTTGGCGCTTGCGCTACTTGCAAGCCTCTTTATCTATACCGCCGCTTGGGGTCTACACCTGCCGATGCTTCATACCCTAATCGCGCCCTTATACTACTATCTACTGCTACGCTCAAAGCAAAATGTATGGTTTTGGACGGGCTTTTGGACGGGACTGCTCTGGTTTTGGTGGATTGCCCTAAGTTTTCTACACTATAAGATGCCGTGGATGATACCGCTTGTGCTCCTTGCGATCGCAATGGTCTACGGCGCACTCTTTTGGATCGTCGCTTATATCGCGGAAACATTTACTTCGCTGTTTGCACCTCGCTTACCCTCATATCTGCATACCCTTCCCTCTCTTTTGCTCAAAGGTATCGGACTGCTTGCGATGAGCTATATCCACCCCTTCGGATTCGATTGGTTTAAGCCCGAACTGCTTATGGTCGAAAGCTACTTCGGTATCGACAAGATACGCTTTGCCTTTGTCCTATTTGCTCTGATCCTTACTATCTTCTTCAGACGCCCCTTGATGCTTCTGCTTCTGCTTGCCGCGATCGATACGAAAATACCGCAAACCTTGCCGCCCGAAGAGGCAACGATACGATTGCTCGAAACCCGGATCGATGTCGAGAGCAAGTGGGACGAAAGCAAGCAGCCGGCCATCATCAAAACACTCTTGCGCAAGATAGACCGCGCCATCGCCGAGGGCAAGCAAGCCATCGTGCTGCCCGAGTCGGCGTTTCCCGTCTTTGTCAACTATGATCAAGCACTGTTTGACGCCTTGCACAAGCGCGCCGAAAAGATCACGATCGTCACCGGCGGACTTTACCTCGATAAAGCGCGTGCGCCTCGTAACAGCACCTACATTTTCACCAAAGAGAAGATCACGGTAGCCAACAAGGTGGTGCTAGTACCCTTTGGCGAAGCCAACCCGTTACCGGACTTTCTTAGCAACCGGATCAACCGCTTCTTTTACGGCAATGCAACCGACTACCGCGCCGCCGAGACCCCTACCGACTTCTCCATCAACGGCAAACGCTTCCGCAATGCGATCTGTTACGAAGCGACAAGCGAAAAGCTCTACAACCCACCGCCCAAGCGGATGATGGTACTCAGCAACAACGGATGGTTCGTCCCCTCTATCGAGCCGACGCTACAGCGACTGTTGCTGACATACTATAGCCGCAAGTACGGCACAACGATCTATCATGCCACCAATATGTCACCGGCATATATCATCGTGCCGTAAGAGGTGAAAATTTGGAATTTAGGTTGGAAATATTTGGAAATTTATCGGTTAAAATTTGGAATTTATGCTAAAATCAGCTATGAATCGAAGAAAAATAGAAAAAAAATTTTGCGGAGGGCTTGACGCATCGGTGCGGCGTCTCTTTATCTCGCTTATCAAAGGTTACCGTCACCTCTCTGCGCTCATGCCGGGAAAGTGCCGCTACTACCCTACCTGTTCAGCGTATGCTTTGCAACGCTTTCGCTTCGAGCCTATACACCGCGCGCTGCTTGGTTCCCTGCTACGCATCTTGCGCTGCAACCAACTCTTTGCAGGCGGCATCGACTACCCCCTTATCCGCTACAGACCACCTTCCGCCTTGGAGATCTTTTATCTAAGAGAGGGCACAATTATAAAGATAGAGTACTGGTTGGTGCCCGAACAAAAAGCGGGTCGCTACCGCCTCATAAAGGATATCGATGCCACTACGCTTAGACTCCCCGCTTGATATGCATCTACACCTTCGCCAAGACGAGATGCTACGCCGTGTTGCGCCGCTGAGTGCCAAAGCCTTTTCAGGCGCCCTTGTCATGCCCAACACCATCCCGCCCATCACCGACGAAGCGGGTCTGCTCGACTACAAAGCGCAGATCGAAAGCGCATGCGACGGTTACGACTTTGCGCCCTATATGACGCTCTTTTTTCGTAGCGACTACAGTGCCGATTTTTTAGAAAAAGTACGCCCGCATCTAAGCGCGATCAAGCTCTACCCCGCCGGCATCACCACCAATAGCGAAGGCGGCGTCTCACAACTTGACATCGCATCGCTTCGTCCCGTTTTAGAAGCAATGAGTGCACTACGGATACCGCTTTGCGTTCATGGCGAGACGGGCGGCTTTGTAATGGATAGAGAGAGGGAGTTTCTGCCCTTTTACGCTGCACTTGCCGAAGCCTTTCCGAAACTTACCATCGTCATGGAGCATATCACTGACAAAGAGAGTGTTGTACTCTTGGATCGCTACGACAACCTCTACGCCACCATCACCCTTCATCATCTCATGATCACACTCGACGATGTAGCGGGCGGAGAGCTGCGTCCGCACCTTTTTTGCAAACCGATCGCCAAGCGTCCCGAGGATAAAGAGGCGTTACTGCAAGCAGCACTTACGGCACACCCCAAGGTGATGTTCGGCTCCGACTCCGCACCGCACCCTCGAGAGAAAAAGGAGGCGCCCGGTTGCGCCGCAGGCGTCTTTAGTGCGCCGGTTGCAC
>JALWQQ010000236.1 GCA_027083075.1 Campylobacteraceae bacterium | reverse complement strand
CGGCGAGCCGCTTTGCTTTTGTGTTACGATCGAGACCACCCCCGAGCGTATCGAGGCGGGCACCTACCTCTGCGCCGCTGCGATCACCCGATCGCAGATCACGCTTGAAAAGGTCGAGCCCAAACATATCCGAGCGACACTCAGTAAGCTTGAAGAGATGGGGTGTAGCTTTGAGATTGACGCCTCACGCATCACCATCACACCCCAAGAGCGGCTTCGCGCCGTCAATGTAGTCACGGCGGAGTATCCCGGCTTTCCTACCGATATGCAAGCGCAATTGATGGCGGTGGCGTGTACCGCCGAAGGCGAAAGTCTCATCGAAGAGAGACTCTTCGAAAACCGCTTTATGCATGTCAGCGAACTCAACCGCCTCGGTGCCGACATTTGGCTCAAGGGGCATACGGCAGCGGTCAAAGGGGTAGAGAAGCTCTACGGCGCCGATGTGATGGCTACCGACCTACGCGCCTCCTCGGCGTTGGTCTTAGCGGCGCTTGTGGCAGAAGGTACAACCAGTGTGCATCGCATCTATCACCTTGATAGGGGTTATGATCGTCTGGAAGAGAAGCTTTCAAAACTGGGTGCGGATGTGGTGCGGGATAAAGAGTAGCTTACTTGTTGCCGGTGACAATCTCTATCACTTCGATCTCGGCGGGAAAGCCCGGTCCCAACGCCTTTTTGACTCTTTTGGCTTTGATACGTACAGTCTGCTGCTGCTTGTGGAGCAGATCGAAACGTTTGGCGTTGGTGATCTTGTAACTTTGATGATCTTTTATATCCTCTATGACTAAGCCCGAAAACGGCTCGTTTCCTTTAACATAGATTTTGCCGGTAATATCGATCGTCTTTTCATTTGCGCACGCTATCAGCACAACGGCACATAGTGTTCCTGCTATAGATCGCATCCCTACTCCTATGGTCTTTCTACAATGAGTGTCAATTCCGCACTACCGTTAATATCGATAGCGATCTGTTTTTTTCCGACATTACTGTTTCCGATTTTAAAAAAACGTATCCCGTCGGCATTGACATGAGCCGTGCCGCTAAGAACCATTGAGGGTTGTGGCGCATAGTTAAAAAAGTTAATTGACCCGAGCGGATAGACGATACCGTTATAACTATCGTAGAAAAAATCGCCGCGATTGTAGCGTATCGGCAACGAAGGAGCGATATCGGTACGGTCGGAGAGTAAAATCGCTTCCCCCCACTCTCTTAACAGATCGCCGAAGTTTTTCCTTGCACCGTTTGCCGTTTGGTGCACCGCCTCCATGACTGCATCTTGATGCATCTTGTTATTATAAACAATGTCGTGCAAGAGCTTTGCACCCCCATAGTTTCTCAGCAAAAAAGTGCCGAATGCGCTCACCTTGCTATAGGCAGGAACATCACCAAACCATGCAGTTAACGATCGTGCATTATTTTGATTGAAGGTAGGATAACGCCCTCCGTAGTTATTAGGCGAACCGGCGGTTCCGTCGAACGGATCGACATTTCTCGGTCCTTTGTGTTTGAGTTTGACCGCCACCAAATCTTCGGTAGCCTCCGAAAGCATTTCATTGATCCAAGTATCGGTGATCTGACTACCTGTCAATCGCAAGATAATCTTTTGATAGAAATGAATCATATGCTGAAACTCGTGCGCCAAGGTCGAATAGATCTCTTTGGCACCACTTGCAAACATCACGGCATCGACATAAAGCATAAGCTGTTCGTTTGAGCCCGGCAAATCGGGACTTCGTAGATAGTTATCTTTTGGGTCGAAATAGCCGATAACACCTCCGCTTTTTCTATTGTCTTCATCGATATCCATCAATAAGATAGCGATGGTGTCGTTTTTGGGTATAAGATTACTATAGTTTGCCGCAGCTTGTGCACCCCACTCTTCACCGAAAACCGATGTTACCCAGTCATAGATATCGTTATCCGAACCGCTTGTTAAAAAGGTGTTTGTCAATGCATCGATATCGCTCTGTTTCAGGCAGTACGCCTTGGTGCACGTCGCGCCGTAGACATTGTCGGCAACCCAAACCTCCAATGTTTTGTTACCGAAACGCGTCGATGCCGAAACTCTCTTTCTTAGCGTCGCCGTAATATTGATATCGGTATGACGTTCGGACAAGAAAAACACTTTTGGTGTACCGACAGGTACCAACCGATTCAATCGTTTCGAGGTGCGGATCGATCCATTTGCCACGCGTTTTTGGCTCGATCTTTGCAAAAGCTTAAGATAGGGTTCCATGCGAATCATTTTGCAACTATTGTTAGGGTTTCCGACAAAAGAGCGTATACGAGAAGTTTTTTTGTGAAGCGGTTGGATACCCCCCATCGTTACCGACGCTCCCGATAATGATGTGGCAAGCAGATAAGCACGCTTCGGTGTTGTACCGAAGCTTACGTTGAGATCAAGATGCGTGTTGCCATGAAAGGAGCCGAGGGTTTTGATTTCATAGGGTGCAGTATCGGAGAGGGTCACCTGTTTATCAAATGACGTTAGCTTCGACGTGCCTGTAGAAGGGGTGCCGCTACCCGAAGGGTGGTTACCGCTTTGCTGAGTTGATCCATCCCCGGTGTTGCTACCGCTTGGGGTTGGACTTGGGGTTGGAGTTGGAAATTGTATCGCGCTGTCGCCACCGCCACCGCAAGCGGTCAAGACCAAAGCAAAGAGAAACAAAAGTATGAGACGGGTCACCCTTGTGTGCATTACAACTCCTTTCGATGTTATTATAATGGAAAGTTATTAGCAAAGTGTTAGCGCTGTCAGTGAAGTTATAACCCAAAGGTCGGGGATAGTATCAAGGGAGATTAAAAGTCAACTCGGCAGATACTCACTCAAGTGGACGATATCTTCGAAGATCAGATCCGGTTTGATCCCCTTTTGAAGATCCTCTTCTCTATATTTACCAGTCTTGACAAGTGCCGCTTTGAGTCCCGCCTCTTGCGCCCCTTTGATATCGCTTTCGATATCATCACCGACCATCAGCACCTCGTGCGGTTGTAGCCCCATCGACGAGACGGCAAGGTGAAAGAAGGTTTGCGAGGGCTTGCCGATGATCGTCGCCTCTTTATGTGCCGCATACTCTAACGCCGCGATAAAGCCACCCGCATCCATGCTGAGTTCACCGTCTTCGTCCTTGAAGTAGCGGTTTTTTGCCGCGGCGATCAGCTTGGCACCGCCCATCAGCGCGCGAAAGGCACGATTCATATGAGTAAAGTCGAAG
>JALWQQ010000235.1 GCA_027083075.1 Campylobacteraceae bacterium | reverse complement strand
GCTCAATGCCGAGGGGATTACCGGTTCTATCTTTTTGATGTTGTCACACGGTATCGTCTCGGGTGCGCTCTTTATGCTTGTCGGTGTGATCTATGACCGTATGCACACCAAAGAGATGGCACGCTTCGGCGGGATTGCCGCGGTTATGCCCAAATACGCGGTGGTCTTCGGCATCATGACGATGGCATCGGTAGGTTTGCCGCTGACGATCGGCTTTGTCGGCGAGTTTCTCTCGCTGCTCGGCTTCTATAAGGTATCTCCCATCTTGACGATCTTGGCGGGTACCTCGATCATCCTCGGCGCCGTCTATATGCTCAGCGTGCTCAAAAAGAGCTTCTTCGGACCGGTGACCAACCCCGAAGTCAAGGAGCAAAAGGATTTGAACAAAAAAGAGATCGTCTCTTTTATCCCTTTGGTGCTCTTGGTGGTGTGGTTGGGTGTCTATCCTAAGCCGATATTGCAACCGATTGACAATTCCGTCAAGGCGATGTTGAGTTTTATGCACCAAAAGGCGATCACGCCGGAGGCTAAAAAGATCATTCGCGTAAGCGCGTCTAACGGGGAGGTGAAATAATGTTACAAGCGATTCATGTCAGTCTGGAGAGTCTGAACCTCGTTACCTTGGCGCCGATGCTGATCGCCGTTGCGGGCGGATTGATCATCTTGGTACTCGACTTGATCAACGAGAAGTTGGATAAGACGCTCTATGTGATGTTAACGCTTCTCTTTTTGTTCATCGATATGGGTGCGGTCTTGGGTCTCAATGTCAATGAGCGCGGCTTTTTCGACGTCATGCTGATCGACGGTATCTCGATCATATCGCAGCTGCTTATCATCGTCGGTTCGATGCTCTTTATCCCGCTTGCACTTACATCCAAGCGCTTCCACGAGTTCGAGTACCCCGAATTCTTTGCACTCTTTTTGTTTATGATCGCGGGATTTCAATTTATGGCGGCAAGCGACAACCTTATCTTGATCTTCATCGGTTTGGAGACGGGATCGCTCTCGCTCTATACGCTTATCGCGCTTCACAACCGCGCCAACTCTTACGAAGCAGCGGTGAAGTACTTTACGATGGGTGCTTTGGCGGCGGCGTTTTATGCGATGGGGTCGGCAGTGATCTATGCGATGAGCGGCTCTGTAGAACTCTATCAGGTAGCCGAGACGGTATCGGCGCGTATGGCGGGCAACGGTGCGGGGCTTCTGCCCGCATTAGCGATCTTCGGATCGGCCGTCTTGATGCTCGTCTCGTTTGCCTTTAAACTTTCGCTCTTTCCGTTTCACACCTGGGCACCCGATGTCTACGAGGGTGCATCCGCACCGCTTGCGGGCTATATGTCGGTAGTGCCCAAGATCGCCGCATTTGTCGTCTCGGTAAGACTGTTCGGTATGTATATCGATCTTGGCATCGAGTGGGTACGCGACATCATCTTGGCACTG
Organism: Campylobacteraceae bacterium; assembly: GCA_027083075.1. GTDB lineage: Bacteria > Campylobacterota > Campylobacteria > Campylobacterales > Sulfurovaceae > JALVPA01. The sequence goes on along the minus strand of JALWQQ010000235.1, from coordinate 1,807 downwards.
GCGGTACTTACGATGACACTTGCCAATATCATGGCACTCGTGCAGGGTGATGTGAAACGTATGTTGGCGTACTCTTCCATCTCGCATGCGGGCTTTATCATCGCCGCTTTGGCACTCGATACCACAGAGGGCAACACGGCGATCTTCCTCTACTATGCACTCTTTATGTTTACCAATCTCGGAGCCTTTGCGATGCTTTGGATCTCAAGACATAAGGTGCGCCGCTTTAACAACCGCTTCGATCATCCTTATGAGAAGTTTGCGGGTATGATCAAGATCGTACCGATGGGCGCGGTGATCATGGCGCTCTTTATGCTCTCATTGGCGGGCGTACCGCCCTTTTCGGTCTTCTGGGGCAAGATCTATGTGATGCAAGCGGCAGTCAACGCAGGGTATATCTGGCTAGCCGTCTTGATGGGGATCAACTCCGCCATCGCTGCGTACTACTACCTTAAGTTGGTTGTCTATATGTTCCTCAAAGAGCCGGTCAAGAGTGTCGATACGGTCTACTACAACATCTCTAAGCCGCTCATGGCGATCATCGGTTTGGCAACCGTAGCGACAGTCGGCGCCATCTTCTACATCCAACCGCTTATCTCTTACTTCTACTATATGGTCAGTGCCAGCGGCTATTGATCGGTTTTGCTACGCCTGAAGCGTTTGGGCGATACGCCTTTGTAGCGTTTCGCTATCGGCGCGTATAACCTCTTTAAACTGCGTTTTGTTGAAGGTGTTTTGTCGTTTGGCAAGGCGTGCCGTGTGCGTGACGATCTTTTCGTAAAGCATCGCTTTGTCATAGATGCCGTCGAGGTACGCTAAGGTCTCTTTGATGCCAATCGCCTTCATCGCATTCGGACTTCGCGTATAGCGCGCCTCAAGTGCCACGACTTCGTCGATGAGTCCTGCTTGTAGCATCTTTCGGGTGCGCTTGGCGATACGTTGGCGGAGCTCTGCACGCTCTGTTGCGATCTCATAGATCGGCAAGCTACCTCTAAGCGGCGTATGCGGCGGATGTGCGGCAAAGTAGTCGCTTGGTCTTTGTCCCGTCTCAAAGTAGATCGTAGCCGCCTTTTCGATGCGGTAGCGATCACTTGCTTCTATGTGTGCCATATGGACAGGATCGATCTTGCAGAGCATCGCGTAGAGCTTGTTTGTATCGCGCATCGCATCGGCTATCTTTGCTCGGGTTGTTTTACTTGGGGTCGGCATCGGGCTAATACCCTCGATTAAGACCTTAAGATAGAAGCTTGTGCCACCCACAATGATTAACGGAACCGCGTGTCTGTATGCATCTTCGTAGGCGTGTGTGTAGAGCTTTAAAAAGCGCGAGACATCGAAATGCTCGTCAGGATAGAGCAGGTCGATACCGTAGTGAGTGATCCCGTCACGCTCTTCTATAGAGGGTTTTGCCGAGGCGATGTCGATCTGCTTGTAGATCGCCAACGAATCGAGTGACAAGACGATACCGCCGAAGCGTTTTGCGATATGTATGGCAAGATCGCTTTTTCCCGAAGCGGTAGGACCGATCAGGGCGATTTGAGGGATTGTTTGCATGGTGTAATGATAGCTAAACCTTGTAAATTATTATCACAACTCAAAGTAGCTACTTCAATGTTTGAGAAAATAAGACGTGGCGAGATGCGTGTAAAAAGTCCAAAAGACATCCCGTAGGGAATTTGAGCGACAGTGATAAAAACTCTTTAAGTTTTGATTAACGGTTTCTTTTTTATAATGACTCGTCAACACAAACATCTTAAGGGGAAGAAGATGAAAACAATCGCACATACAAGGGGGGGGGTATTAGACT
>JALWQQ010000234.1 GCA_027083075.1 Campylobacteraceae bacterium | reverse complement strand
CCTTTGCCAAGATCAAAGCTCTCTACATCGAAAACGGTGCAGCGTCGTTCGTGCCGAACGATGCATTTATGCGCCGCATCGAAAAGGGAGAACTCGACTGGCTCGGTACCGACACACCCATAGAGGTGATACTCGAAGTGAGCAACGACGCCAAGCCTTACTTTCTGCGCAAACCGGTCTTGGCAAACTACGAGATCATTGAAGAGAACGAAAGCGGTTTTAGGGTATGCACCAAGATCACCTTCGATGACGAGATACTCAAATTTGTCCGCTACTGGATACCCTATGTGCGGATCGTCTCGCCGAGATATCTCAAAGAGAGACTCGAAGAGATGTTGCGAAGCTATCTCGACGGGTAAAACTCGAATCTATCGATAGAGATTTACGATCCTTGCGCCTCTTCTTGCTGCTTGGCAACCTCGGCGCGCACTTCGTCCATATCGAGTGCTTTGACCTGTTTGATGAGATCGTGTAGCGCCTCTTCGGGTAGCATCCCCGGTTGGATAAAGACAACGATGCCCTCTCTCATGATCGCCACGGTCGGAATCGACTGGATGCGGAAACTTCCCGCCAGCTCTTGCTCTTCGTCGGTATTGATCTTGCCGAACAAGATATCGGGATACTCGCCCGCTACCTTCTCGAAGATGGGTGCAAACATCTTGCACGGTCCGCACCACGGTGCCCAGAAGTCCAGTATCGCAATCTCGTTGGATTGTACCTTTTCGTCAAAGTTAGCGGCGGTTAATGTCTCCAATGCCATGTGTTTTCCTTATGAAGTAGATAAAGTACTATTATGACATATTAAGCTAAGAGATAGGCAAAGCGCTCGACCCACGCCTCCCAATTTGCTGCCGCTTCGGTATCGATACCGGCGCTTTGCATCTCTTTGACCAGCATCACGGCAAATTCGGGCGGTAGATCGAAAGAGAATGAAAGCGCATGTGCGATCTTCTCGGGCGCCGCGTTTTCACCGAGACGGTTAACCAGTCCGATCACCGTAGCGGTAAGCACCTTGGCATCCTCGTTTACCTCAACCTTCTCACCGCGCAAGAGCGCATCGAAGTCGGGCAGTTGCGTCATCACGCTACGAAAACTTAGAAACGCCACACTCGCCTCTTCACCCACCGCGCCCGCTATCGCCTCTTTGAGCCGCTCGCGCTCTATACCCGCTTTTAGGATGCGATCGACATACTCCCAGCTTCGCGGTGTGGGGAACGCCTTGGGGTTTTCACTCGGATCGAAGCGAAAGAGCATGCTACTATCGTACGCCAAAAAGGCGACGATCGACGCATCGATCGCCTGCGCATACGCCCAGCGTTTCCACGTCTCGAGATCAACCTCAAGCTCAAGATGCACGAAGCGGTTGGCAAGGGGTGAAGGCATACGGTAGATCACCCCTCTGTCGGTCTCTCTGTTGCCTGCTGCGACGATCGCCCAGCCGTCGGGCAGACGATATTCGCCCACGGCTCTATCTAAGATGAGTTGATAAGCGGAGGCTTGTACCGAAGGGGCTGCAGTGTTGATCTCGTCAAGAAAGAGGATACCCTTGGAGTCGGGGTCGTTCGGCAAAAAGCTCGGCGGCGCCCAGACCCCTTGCCTCTTTTCGGCATCGAAAAAGGGGATGCCCTTGAGGTCTGTCGGATCAAGCAGCGAAAGGCGAAGGTCTAAAAAGTCAAGTTCGCGCTTTTGCGCTACCTGTTTGACGATCGAAGATTTGCCGATCCCCGGCGCGCCCCAGATAAAGACGGGCATCTTCGCATCGATGAGCGCATCGAGTGTTTGCGCCAGTGCGTCCGCTCTCATAAGAGATCCTTTCTATAAGATCGCTTTAGCATCATAGTCGAAAACCTTTTCATACGCCTCGATCAGTTTGGGATTTTCCGCCAAGGCATTTTGGTAACGCCCCTCGAGACGCAATGCTTCGAGTATCGCGTCGGGTGTCGCGGGATTTTTTGCCAACCCCTCGTTGATCTCGGGCTCTTCCCTCTCGAAGAGTCGTCTCAACACCTCTGCATCGGTGGCGGGATTGAACGCCAAATGGAGCGCTATCGTCTCCTCTTCGTCGATGCGTTCATAGAGTATACAGAGTATCTCTTTGGGCGTGCGGGGGTTGAGCGCCAAAGCGTAGAGGATCTCGTTGCTCTTGTCGCGTGCGTAGATCGATGCCAGCATCTCGGGTGTAAAGGTGTCGTTACCGGCGATCGCAGCTAGCGCTTCACCTTCGAGTGTTTCACACAGATAGTGTTTGAGCACTTCATCCAATCGTTCGTTTTGCGACAAATGCACCAAGAGTCCCTTGTCGTTTATCCGCTCTTCGATGCGTTTAAAGCGTGCGATATTTAGGGGCTGATCCCAAAGCAGCACGGTATGCACGGCAGTGTCGCCGCGCCTTATCAAGCCTTCAAAGATCGCATCGTCGATGGCGGGATTGGAAGCCAGCGCATAGTCGATCTCGGCACTATTTCTCTCGAAATAATATTTTAAAATATCAATGCTGCATGCGGGGTTTGCAGCCAATGCGATGTCGATCTTTTCATCGCGCATGCCCTGCAAGCGTTTGGCGATCGTTTCGTCGATGGCGCGATTTTTTGCGATCAGTGCATAGAGTGTCGTCTCCTCGCCTCGCTTGCGAAAAGTAAAGCCGGGAAAGGTAAGTAGTGCGTCGAGTAACGCGGTGTTGTCGCTCTTTTCAACCAAACGTCTAAGCGTATGGTAGCTGTAGAGAAGATCGGTCTCGTTGGGCTTGATCTCAAGGTAGCGACGCAGGGTGTGCATGATGACATCGCGGTCGTAGCGGTCATCCTCCTCTCCGCTCCACTCATAGAGCTTCAAGAGTCCCAAAAAGAGCGCTTCGTCGATGTGCGGATTGCCAAGCAGGCGATAGATACGCCCTTGATCTTTAGAGAGCTTGATCGCCATCAATACGCTTTTACTCTGTAACCTGCTCGCGATGAGTGCTTCAAGAGTTTCGAGGCGAAAGCTCGGCACCTTACGTGCATAGATCGCTTCGCTGATCTCCGTTTCGACGGGATTGAGTCTGCGATGCTCGAAGGCGACACATACCCCCGCCTCGTCTCGGCGTGTTGCGGCGATGCCGAAGTGCTTTTGCAACTCCCGCGCCAACTCGTCGAAAGTAAAGGTCTCGGGGCGACCCAAGATGAGTGCTTTAGCGCCTCTGTTTGATGTAAGCAGCGCTTCTATCTCATTGTTCTTCATCATCTTACTATAGCGTAAAAAAGAGTAAATATCTCTTATTTTATGACCATTA
>JALWQQ010000233.1 GCA_027083075.1 Campylobacteraceae bacterium | reverse complement strand
GTCCGAGAGCTTGGCTGCCGCAACCAAGGCGCCGTCGGTAATGATAACGTTATGGTGCGCCTCGAGTCTATCTTTGATGCCGCGCAAGATCTGCAAGGCTTGATTGATCTCCGGCTCATCGACCTTGACCGGCTGGAAGCGGCGTTGCAAAGCTTGATCTTTTTCAAAATATTTACGATACTCCTTGAGTGTCGTTGCACCGATCGTATGTAGCTCTCCGCGCGCCAAGGCGGGCTTGAGGATGTTGGCGGCATCCATGCTCCCTTCGCTCGCACCCGCACCGACGATGGTATGGATCTCGTCGATGAAAAGGATCACATTGCCCGCACTTTTGACTTCATCCACGACCGCTTTGAGTCTATCTTCGAACTCACCGCGATACTTAGCGCCGGCGATGACTCGACTCATATCGAGTGAGATGACGCGCATCTTTTGTAGGCTGGTGGGCACCTCTTTGTTGACGATACGTTGCGCCAAACCTTCGACGATCGCCGTTTTACCGGTGCCGGGCTCACCGATGAGGATCGGATTGTTTTTGGTCTTGCGGATCAAGATCTGCATCACGCGCTGTATCTCTTCATCGCGCCCGATCACCGGATCAAGCTCGCCTTCGGCGGCCTTTTGCGTCAGATCGATCCCAAACTGCGCCAAGGCTTCGAGATTTTCATCCGCACTTTGCGTCTCGATCGTCTTGCCGCCGCGGATCGCCTCGAGTGTCTTTTTGAACTCTAACAGATCGACATATTTGCCTATCGTGTTTTTGATAAAGTCACTCTCGGCATTGGCGATCAGCCAGGTATCGACCGAAAGATACTTGTCGCCGTTGGCACTCATCTGACCTTCGGCACTCTGCAAAGAGCGCACCAAATTTTGTGACAGACGTATCGTCTCTTTGCTGACTGTCGAAACCTTAGGCAAGGCATCCGCCATCGCTTTGGCATCCAATTCGATCGCCGCACGCTCGACATTCATCTTATTGAGCGCTTGATTGAGCACCGAGTTGCTGTTGGTCAGCAGTCCCCACAACAGGTGGATCGGTTCTACTTCGGGGTTTTTGTTGTGCAGTGCCAAAGAGAGACCCGACTCGATCGTCTCTTGCATCTGATTGGTCAATTTTTCCAATATATTGCTCATCGCAACACTCCTTTTGCTTTTCTGCGCCCATTATAGCCGAATCATCCGCAACAAAGCGTGACTAAAGTTGCATATTTAACATCAATTTAAGATTTTTTCTTAAGCTAACCGATATATGTCAAAAGCCCCCTCTTATGGACATTTGACTAAAATTTTACATCAATTTGGAGTTGCGTATGACATACAGAAGCAAAAAGTTCCATATCGCGGGTATCGTAGGTACCCTTTTTCTCTCTTTTGCAATGGCAAAAGTGCTACCCTCTGCGGCACATAAAGATGGAAACGCCAAAGCCAAACTCGAGGCTTACATTAAATTTACGCAGATCCTCAACCTTATCGAGAGCCAATATGTCGACGAGGTCAACACCTCTACCTTGGTGGAAAAGGCACTCAAGGGGCTCATGAGCAACCTTGACGCCCACTCTGCCTATATGGATACCAAACAGTTCAAAGAGCTTAACGTGCAGACCAAAGGTGAGTTCGGCGGACTTGGCATCTCGATCGGCATGAAAGACGGCGCCCTGACCATCATCGCACCGATCGAAGGCACTCCTGCGGACAAGGCGGGGCTCAAAGCGGGCGACATCATCCTCAAGATCAACGACAAAGCGACACTCGGTATGAGTATCGACGAATCGGTCAATCTCATGCGCGGCAAACCCGGCACCGATATCAACCTCACAATCATCCGCAAGAACGAACCCAAGCCGCTTACCTTCAAAATCACGCGCGATATCATCAAGATCCAATCGGTCTATGCCAAAACGATCGGCGACAGGATCCTCTATCTTCACATCACCTCTTTCGATCAAAAGGTAGTCGATAGCGTCAAAAAAGCGATCAAAGCACATCCCGATGCGAAGGGGATCGTGATCGACCTGCGCAACAATCCCGGAGGACTGCTCGATCAGGCGGTAGGGCTGGTCGACATGTTTGTCGGCAAGGGGACGATCGTCTCGCAAAAAGGGCGCGTCAAGGGCGAAAATATCGACTATCCCGCCCATGAAGCAAATACCGATACCAAAACGCCGATCGTTGTTTTGGTCAATGGCGGAAGCGCCAGTGCCAGCGAGATCGTTTCGGGGGCACTACAAGACTTTAAGCGTGCCGTGATCGTCGGCGAAAAGACCTTCGGCAAAGGGTCGGTACAGATCGTTCTGCCCGTCGGCAAAACCGAAGCACTCAAGTTGACCGTTGCACGCTACTACCTTCCCAGCGGTAGAACGATCCAAAATGTCGGCGTGACGCCGGATATCCTTGTACACCCCGGCAAGATAGACTATCACGAGGATCCTGTACTTCTCAAAGAGCGTGAGCTCAAAAAGCATTTGCGCACCGAACTCGAAAAACTCGACGGTAAGAAGAAGAAAAAAGAGAAGCAAAAAGCAAAAGGCAAAAAAGATAAAAACAAGATCGATGAGAAGAGTCTCTACGAGGATGCGCAGCTCAAAAGTGCCGTCGACATCCTCAAGGCACTCATCATCACAAAAGAGGGGAAATAATGCAAAAACGCGCGTTACTCTATGAAGGTAAAGCAAAAAAGATCTGGAGTACGGACGATCCGACGCTTTGCATCTCGGAGTTCAAGGATGACTTGACCGCCTTTAACGGCGAAAAGAAATCAAGCGAAGAGGGAAAAGGGATACTCAACAACAAGATCTCGACACTGCTTTTCGAGTACCTCGACAACAAAGGGATACCGACCCATTTTGTCGAGATGCTTGACGATCGCCACATGCTACACAAAAAAGCGGAAGTAATCCGCATCGAAGTCATTGTACGCAATATCGCTACCGGAAGCCTCAGTCGGAACCTCGGCATCAAGGACGGCACGGTGTTGCCTTTTGCCTTGGTGGAGTTCGATTATAAAAACGATGAACTCGGTGATCCGAAACTCAACGACCAACACTGCTTGATCTTGGGTTTAGTCGAAGAGCCAAGCGAATTGGAGTACATCCGCTACATGGCGCGCCGCATCAACACCCTGTTGCGCGACTTTTACGATAAACGCGGCTTGATATTGGTCGATTTCAAGCTGGAGTTCGGGCGCGACGAAAACGGCAATATCATCCTCATCGACGAGCTAAGTCCCGACAACTTCCGTCTTTGGGATAAAGAGAGTGGAGAGAGTATGGATAAAGAC
>JALWQQ010000232.1 GCA_027083075.1 Campylobacteraceae bacterium | reverse complement strand
GACCATATCTATACGCCGGAGGCTTATTTAAGCGCACACGGTGTGCTCTTTGACGCAGAGATACGCGAGATCGCACCTGCCGAGATCTTGCAGACGCGCTACCCCGATGTCGAGACTATCGAACTGCCGCCGCACAGTGTACTCTATCCTGGGTTCATCAATCCGCATGTCCACCTCGAATACTCCGCCAACCGCACAACGCTACGCTACGGAGAGTTTTCGGAGTGGTTAGATAGTGTGATCGCGCACCGCGATACGCTTATGCAGTGTTGCGACAACGCGATGATGCAAAAGGAGATAGAGGCGATGCTGCGTAGCGGTATCACCACTTTCGGGGCGATCTCCAACTTTGCTACCGAGCTTGAGGTTTGCGAAAGCGCACCCCAGCGCGTCGTCTTTTTTAATGAACTCATCGGCTCAAATCCCGCAACTGTCGATCTGCTCTACAACGACTTTCTCGAGCGCATCGACGCAAGCGCACAGAGCGCACCCGAAGCCAAGATCGTGCCTGCAGTAGCGATCCATGCGCCCTACTCGGTACACCCGATCGTACTACAAAAGGCGATTGGCTTGGCGAAGGTGCGCAAGATGCCCCTAAGCGCACACTTTTTAGAGTCTCCTGCCGAGTTGGCATGGCTAACGGAGGGTAGCGGTCCCTTTAAACCCTTTTTTGAAAAGTACTTCAATGTAAGCGAACCCGTTACGTCGATCGAGGCGTTTATGCACGCTTTCGATCACTATCCGACGCTCTTTGTGCATGTGACGCAAGCAAACGAAGCGATCTATGCCCACCTTGCCAAACAGGGGCATAGCATCGTGCACTGCCCACGATCCAACCGTTACCTCGGTTGCGGCAGACTGCCGATAGAGCGCTTAGAACTTCCCATACTGCTTGGTACCGACGGGCTAAGCTCTAACGACTCATTGAGTATGCTTGACGAGATGCGCGCGGCATTGATGTTGCATCACGAGATCGAGATCAAGCATCTGGCACAGCGGCTTATCCGAAGCGCAACCGTCGATGCTGCAGAGTCGTTAGGACTGCCGATAGGCAGGATCGAAACGGGCAAAAAAGCCGATCTTGTCGCCTTTGTCCTGCCCGACCTTCCCCAAAACGACGACGAGATAGCGCTCTGGACTATCTTGCACTGCAAAGAGGCGCATAGAGTCTTTATAGAGGGCAAAGAGGTGTATCGTTCGTAGTGTTACAAAAGAGATTTCCAGTTCTTCCTATCTCAATAAAACAAACAACGATGAAGTACAAAACTTAACTTTCCGCAAAATAAACTCAACCGGTGCTATTGAGTCGACACAATCGCGCACATCTATTCTAATACCTCTACAATCTCCTCTAACGATAGGCGCATACGCGGCGGTTGCGTTTCGTTGCGGTAGCCAAAGGCGCACAGTACCGCGACTTGCCACTTCTTGCTGTCAATTTTAAGGTGCGCTTCGAGCTTCTCCTTTTCAAACCCTTCGATAGGACAAGAGTCGATACCTATGCTTGCGGCTGCTGTCATCATATTGGCAAGTGCGATATAGACCTGTCTGGCACCCCAAGCAAAGGTCTTCTCATCATCGGTAAAGGTCTCCGCCATAAAGTCGGCATAGAGCGCATTGTACGCTTCGATGCGTTCGGGCGGAAGCGGACGTCTTGCAAAGCGTTTGGCCGGGATGCCCGATGCGGGTTTAACATTTTCTATCGCAGCAAGATAGATAACAAGGTGCGAGGCATCGGTGATCTGCGCTTGGTTCCAGCAGAGTGGGCGCAGACGCTCTTTGACACTGCTGCTTTCGGCAACGAGAAAACGCCACGGTTCCATCCCGAATGAGGAAGGTGAGAGTCTGCCCGCTTCGAGGATAAAGCGCCAGTGTTTTTCGTCTATCTTTTTTGCAGGATCGAAATGTTTACAAGCGTAGCGAAAGTGCATCGCTTTTGAAAAGCAGTTTTTTATCATTGTTTATCCCTCTTTCGTTAATGCGCAGAGATCCAAACCGCCGCTACATCTACCGCGAAGATACCCATCGCTTTGGTGTAATCTCTCTTGAAGATAGGCTATCGCCTCTCCGACCGCTTTTTCAAGCGCTTTGCCTTGTGCCAAATAAGCGGCGATCGCCGACGCAAGCGCACAGCCCGTACCTCTACTGTTTTGTGTTACGATCTTGGGATGTTCAAAGCGTACGATACGATTATTTGCTTTATCGTAGAGTATATCGCATAGCGTCGCACCGGCCTTGGCATGTCCACCCTTGAGCAGCACGGAGCATTCAAGTATCTTGCCGACACTTTCTGCCGCCTCTTCGAGCCTATCGCTCTCTATGGGTGCACCAAGTAGTTGTTGTGCTTCGGGAAGGTTGGGGGTTACGAGTGTTGCCTCTTTGCAGAGCTCTTTGAGCGCAGCAAGGGTATCGTCGCTTAATACATCTTCGGAGCTGCTTCGCAGTACGGGATCGACGACAATGGCACCAAAGCTGTAGTGCGCGATAGCCTTTTTAACAACCTCGATCGTAGCGGATGTCGGCAGGATACCCGTTTTGAGTACACTGTGAGGAAATTCGCGCATCACCGCATCAATCTGTGCCTCGAGAAGTTCCTCTTCAGTAGAGACAACCTGTGACACACTACAACTATCTTGCACGGTGAGTGCGCTGATCGCCACCATTGGATGTGCCCCATTTGCCGTCACGCTTTTGATATCGGTTGCAACACCCGAAAAGCCCAAAGGGTCGTTTCCTGCAACGATAAGAACGGTTGGATATGCCTGCTTCATAGGCTCATCTTAACAAAGTTCGCTTGAATTTTAGGTACAATGCGGAGAAAATTTATCCTAAAGGAAGAGCCACAATGCGACGTGCCGATCCGAATGCAAAAAATGTTCTCGGTGAACCTTTGGAGCCCTGTTCACTCAAGCCCCTTACGGGTTTTTATAGAGACGGTACCTGCACGTCGTTAGCAAACAATCCCGGGGTGCATGCAGTATGCATCTATGCAACAGAGGAGTTTTTGGAGTATTCGAAAAAAGTCGGCAATGATTTGAGCACCCCAATGCCACAGTATCATTTCGAAGGGGTTAAGCCGGGCGAGAGCTGGTGCCTTAGCGGTCCGAGATGGGTACAAGCGCTTCGCGACGGGATGGCACCCAAGATCTTCATACATGCGACACATGAGCGAATGTTAGAGCTGGTCGATTTGGAGACCTTGAAAGCGTATGCGATAGATCTATAATGCACCCTGTACGATGGCAGGCGTATCCGTTTCGACAGTCGATGAAGCCTCTTTG
>JALWQQ010000231.1 GCA_027083075.1 Campylobacteraceae bacterium | reverse complement strand
ACCTTTTGGTCTCACAGCCCGATTTTGGCGAACAGGCGCTCGATATCTTGGAGACCTTAGCGCGCTCGGGTGCGGTTGACCTGATCGTCGTCGATTCGGTAGCGGCGCTCACACCCAAAACGGAGATAGAGGGCGATATGGGCGATCAGCATGTGGGCTTGCAGGCAAGACTCATGTCTCAAGCCTTGCGTAAGCTTACGGGCGTTTTACATAAAACCAACACCACCGTTATCTTCATCAACCAGATCCGTATGAAGATCGGCACGATGGGCTACGGCTCGCCCGAGACGACAACAGGAGGCAATGCACTCAAATTTTACGCTTCGGTGCGCATCGACGTACGCCGCATCGCGACACTAAAACAGGGCGAATCGCAGATCGGCAACCGTGTCAAGGTCAAAGTGGTCAAAAACAAGGTCGCACCGCCCTTTAGGCAAGCGGAGTTTGACATTATGTTCGGCGAAGGGATCAGCTATGAAGGCGAACTGATCGATTATGGGGTCAAACTCGACATTATCGACAAATCTGGCGCTTGGTTTAGCTACGGCGCGGAGAAACTCGGACAAGGCAAAGAGAATGCCAAACAGACCCTCAAAGAGAACCCCGAGCTACGCGCCGAGGTCGAAACGAAGATCAAAGAGGCGCTGGGCTTTGGCGATGGATTGGCGATGAGCCAAGAGGAGATCGCCAAAAGCGAATAGCGTCTCCTTTGTCTCCGATACCCCGACCCAATCGATAAGATCACATGCCGTAGTCTGTACAAAACGAATCGAAATTTTTCAGCACATGCAATAGGATATATATTCCGACTTATATACTTTATTCGCACTATCCCCCACAAAAGCAGAGCCTAAGCCTTCGTATAGTAAAGTGTAATTTACTAAAATAGTATGGAAAAGTAAATTGAGAAATACAATAGAGAACGCCAAACGACTCTATCGTCTAAAGCGCGATCAAAAGCTTCCTGCATATAAGCGCTTTCTCTTTGATCCCATCAAAAACTCAAAAGCAAAGATTACCGGACTTTACGGAAGCAGGGGCGTAGGGAAAACGACACTGCTTTTGCAAGTCTTGGCAGCTTTGCCTCACAAAGAAGAGGAGAAACTCTATATCTCATGCGATCATCCTATGTTTCAAGAGGTGGCACTCTTCGAATTTGTCGATGCGTTTGCCAAGTTTGGCGGCGAGGTGATCGTAATCGACGAAATACATAAAATCAGAGATTTTCAGACGCAAATCAAACTTATCTACGATTTTTTGAGTATCAAGGTCTACTTTAGCGGCAGTAGTGCCGTGGAGCTTACCAACGCGGACTTTACCAGACGCTACTCAATGTATCATCTTCCGATACTCTCTTTTAGGGAGTTTATGGAGCTGGAGACAGGGCTTACGTTAAAGCATTATCGCTTAGAGGATATTTTAGAGCGACACGAGACTATCGTCAACAAGATACTGGATACACTAAATGATAAAAAAATTCTCAAATACTTTTCCCTATTTATCGATGTGGGAGTCTATCCGTTCTACTTCGAAGACGAAGCACGCTATATCGATAGAGTGTATGAAAATATCAACACCATCCTCTACACCGATTTGATCAATGTTGTCAAGATCGATGCCCAAAAGATCGAATCGCTCAAGCGACTCTTGCTAAGTATCTGCGTCTCGAACCCTCTCGAGGTTACGATAGAAAAACTGGCGAGAACGGTAGGGGTCAGCAAACCGACGCTTTACAAATATATCGGCTACCTCGGAAGAGCCGAATTGCTACATCATATTCTCTTTGATGCCAAACGGTTTCAAAACCTCAAAAAACCGGACAAACTCTACTTGGGCAATACCAATCTCTTCAATGCCCTCTGCCTAAATAGTAATATCGGCACCATAAGAGAGACCTTCTTTGTCAGTATGCTCTACAAGCGACATAGGCTAACCTATGCGACACAAGGTGATTTTCTCGTCGACGAGAGGTACACTTTTGAGATCGGCGGCAAAAACAAAAGCTTCGATCAGATCAAAGACTTGCCCGACTCCTATATCGTTGCCGACGATATCGAGATCGGGTTTGGCAACAAGATACCACTTTGGTTGTTCGGGTTTTTGTATTGAGACGACTACAACAACTCGGTTTATCCTACATACGGCAGGCGACAAATTTAACTAAGCTAAAAACGACTATACTCCGGACATTATATGTCGATTGGAGAGAAAATGTATTTTTGGAACATTAAAGCACTTAAAGCGCAGATCAAAAGAGGTGAACTTGATGACAAGGAGACGCTACCATATTTTGTCGTCTCGAATCTTTTGTTGATTTTCCTCTTCGATACTCTCTGTGCTTCTGCTTCGACCTCCGAGAGCAATATGTGGGATACGCTAAGCCTGTTTGCCGACATGGCGCTTTTGCTCGTCGGTATCTTGTATGCCTACAAAAAGAATGGTGGCGCACGGGGGAGAAATTTTATTCGTAAATACATCGCGCTCTCCCTAGTTGTGGGCGTAAGATTTTTCCTATTTTTTATGCTATTGCTGCTTGTTATCATATTGCCTATCGAAACGCTCTTCTTTCCGTCATGGCTCGACAGCGAGGCAGCCACTCCTGATGTTGTATTGCTTGATACGGCATGGCAAGCATTGTTCTACTACCGCATCGCTAAACATATCGAAGAGACGGCAACACAAGAATAGTGTAAAGTGTCGCTTGACACTTTTTAAATAAAATGTTATACTGCCGTTATCGAACCCAAAGGAGCGATAATGGCACTCAAGATGAAAGATCTCGTTGCGCTAAGCGGCGAGAGTAAATCGACCATCCTCTACTATCTCAAAGAGGGGCTGCTGCCCGAACCACAAAAGCCCAAGCCCAATGTGCACCTTTATGACGAAAGTTGTGTAGAGCGCATCCGTTTGATCAAATACCTTCAAGAGCACTTCGGCTATGCCATCGCCGAGATCAAACATATCTTTGCCAATAACCGATTTGACTTCGACGGCGACTTCGATACGATTATCCGGTCGCTTGAGATGATCGGTAGCGGCAAACGAACAAAGCGCTACGACAGAGCAACCTTTCTGGAAAAAAGCGGTATCGACGAAGCGACCCTTGATACTTATCTGAAAGCGGGCTATCTCTTTACACAAGGGGGTAGTTTCGGCGAACAAGAGCTTGAAACGGTCAAGATACTGCAAGATGCCAAACGCTTAGGGCTTGACTTTTCGCTCATAGACGCCTATGTAGAGAGCGCGCGTCTCTTGGCGCAAAAAGAGAACGAGATAGGCGCC
>JALWQQ010000230.1 GCA_027083075.1 Campylobacteraceae bacterium | reverse complement strand
CTGTTACGTGACAAAGATGCCGCACTCAAGGTCGGCATCTATCGACCCGATGCTTAGCTGTGATTTTTTACCTTGGAGCAAAATCTGTTTTCTCTTGCGATATAGCTCTGCAAGGTTTTTTTAGCCAACTCATCGTTTCTCATCGTCTTGCGATACTCTTCGGTCTTTTTCTTAAAGACTTCACACAATCTTTTTGCCTCTTCTTGGCTTTGCGCATACCCTTCGGCATTGGCGATGCCCATCGCAAAAAGTGAACCGAGAACTGCAACTGCTACCAACTTTTTAATCTGCTACTCCTTCGCGTGAATGATTTAATAACGATGATTTATCGTTATCTTCAGTTAAAATTATAATAGTTATAACTTAAAGTAAAATAAAATAAACTGATATTTTTGATATTTTTAACTTATATATAAAAAGCTTTCTTTTTTTCAACGATTACGCTATAGTGTCGATACCTTTTAAGCACCAAAGACTTCATGACGAACTCTTGTTGCATAAAAGCGATAGTATGCAACAAGAGTAATTCTCTCTATGTCATAGTATCATCAAATACACCACAAAGAAACACAATGTCTTTTCAAGAACTACAACTCCACCCCGAGATTTTAGATGCGACACACAAGGCGGGCTACGACAAAGCAACACCGATACAAAAAGAGGCGATCCCCTTGGTTTTAGCCGGAGGCGATCTGATCGCACAAGCAAGCACGGGTACGGGCAAAACCGCCGCATTCTCTCTGCCACTGCTACATAAGCTGATGCAAGATAGCAGCCAAACGGCGCTTATCCTCGTGCCGACACGCGAACTCGCCAAGCAGGTTGCCGAGGTACTCACCGGCTTTGCCAAAGCGATCGATCTTCGCGTCGCAACCGTCTATGGCGGTGCAAGCTACGAAAAACAGCTCCAAGAGGTCAAGCGTTCACGCATCATCGTTGCCACACCGGGCAGACTCATCGATCTACTACAGAGCAAACGGATCACCCTCAACGCCGACTATGTCATCCTCGATGAAGCGGACGAGATGCTCGATATGGGCTTTTTAGAACCGATAAAGAAGATCTTTAGCTACCTGCCCGAAGAGAGACAGACGATGATGTTCTCGGCTACGATGCCGCAAGCGATACGCAAACTGGCAAAAGTGATCCTACGTAAGCCCAAAGAGGTCTCGATCGCCCAAAAGACCCGCACCAATGCCAATATCGACCAATCCTACTATCTGCTTAAGGAGGATGAAAAAGAGGAGGCACTCTTGCGCCTCTGGCACTATCTCGAGCCCGAAAAGGCGATCCTCTTTTGTCGTACGAGACGAGATGCAGATAAGCTCACGACGCGATTACGCGCCAAAGGGCTACGCTGCGCCGCACTACACGGCGATATCGCACAACGCAAACGCGAAGAGACGATACGTGCTTTCAAGTCGGGACACACCACGCTACTCATTGCCACCGATGTAGCGGCAAGAGGGCTCGATATCGACGATGTCACGCATGTCTTTAACTACGCCATCCCCGACAATAGCGAATCCTACATCCACCGCATCGGTCGCACCGGACGCGGCGGCAAGAGCGGCAAGGCGATCAACCTCGTTGCGCCCCAAGAGCTACAAGCGCTCTCTCGCATCGAAAAATCCACAGGTGCCAAGATAGCACACGGTGAGGTGCCGCATGCGGGGACAATCGCCAAAAAACAGGTGCAACAAACAGTACAAAAGATCAAAGCACTCTCAACGATAGCCGACGATGCCGAGGCGCTTATCGCAACACTCTGCGCCGATCTGGGCGAAAGAGAGATCATGAGGCGTATGGCGTCATTACTGCTTGAAAAAGGCGAAACCTTTGGCGCCAAAAAGCTCGGCTACACCCTCGATGAGGCACGAACGTTTCTACAAAGAGACAAGCATCGCTCTACTGGAAAAAGAATGCGACACACCGGGCGTACTTATAACAAAAGACGCTACGGTTGATTTCGGTTAACCATTGCGCTCTACAATAGCGGCATGAAACGATTAGTCTTTGCAAGTACGGTTCTTTATAGTCTACTTTTCGGCGCAACACCCGAACAGGTAGAGCAGTATCTCTCGGTCTCCAACTCCGAAGAGCAGCTCATTGCCCTGCAACAGCGCTATAGTGCTATGCACGAGAATCTCAACAAAGAGAGCAACGATACCACCCCCTACGATATGCAGCTGCTCTCGATCCGTTTTCGCGACTATCTTCAAAAAAACCTGAGCGAAGACGAGATGAACGAGATCTTGGAAAACTATAAAAAAACCGCATTGTTACACTTTGTTTCGGCTACGGACGAAACACCCGATCCCAAAGCAATGGCGGCATATATAGCCCAACTCCCCAATCTTCCCGATGCCCAAGAGCGTATTGGCATAGTAAAAGAGATCACCAAACACTTTTATGCAAAGGATGCGATCTCGACACTCTACAAAAAGTTGATCAAACCGCTCTTTGAAAAAGGTATCGGAGCACAAGATATCGACAAGTCTCGCCTTAAAGATGTTGAGAAGAACTATCTGGGGATGATGCAAGAGGCAGGCTACAATGAAACTCTCTATGCGACAAAAGATTTCGATATAGAAGAGCTTAAAGCCTTGCGCGATATTGCTAAAAACAGCGCCACCGATCACGAAGTCAAAGCGGTTTACGGTGCGATCGCCTACGCACTTCAAGAGTTTTTCAACACCCTTGCAAAGCGCTTTGATGCAAAGCAGCACCTCTCTATCAAACACCACAAGAAAAAACATCTTCAGTGATTTGACAATTCTTGACAAAAGCTTTCTACAATAACAGTGCATCCGAACTATTCGGATGCAGGGTGTGCCGATTCGGGGTAACGTCGGCATGCCCGCTAAGCTTCATGCGCTATAATCCCCTCCATGCACTATTTTGTCAGCGATCTCGATCATACCCTTTTACGTACCGATTTGACACTCTCACCACGAAGTATAGAGACTTGGAACAGATGCGCCAAAGAGGCTGCCATGGGCATCGCTACGGCACGTAGCTACACCAAAACGCGCGAACTGCTCACTGCTCTACGACTCACCATGCCCCTCATACTTCTTGACGGTGCAATGATCGTTGATGAGGGCGGCACACTGCTTACACTCAAAGCACTGGACAAAGAGAGGGGTGATGCGATTGTCGAGATCGGACTAAAGCAAGGTATCGATCCCTTTATCATTGCCGTACAAAAAGAGTCGCTTCAAGAGCATTTTCTCTATCCGCGCAGACTCAATAGACATCAAAAAGAGGTGCTCAAGGGCTACCGTAA
>JALWQQ010000229.1:1850-3291 GCA_027083075.1 Campylobacteraceae bacterium | reverse complement strand
CCCTTTCAGACCACCTCTCGCTTGGAAAGATTGTAAAGCTTGGTGTTGACGGTATTAAAAAAACCAATGTAACGGCAAAATTTTATATTGTTTTAAGAAGGGGGGTATAATGGTGATCTATTTTTACTTCAAAGGGAAAAGAATGGACAAGAGATCGATCTGTCGGGCACCCAAGGGACTTGGAGGGTATCGAGGAGAAGATAAAAGAGCAACAATAAAAGCGATTTGTTATGAAGCATAGCTTCAAAGCGTTGTCGATCTATTTGTATTTTGTAGTTATGCTTAACGGGTGCGCCATACCGTTAAGTGAAAATAGTTGTATATCGGTAGGAGAAAAGAAAAAGATCGAGTCGTGGTATATGCATGACGATTGCGATGACTATTTTGGTTTGGATCGCTAGATCGTAGTGCAGGGAAAACGATTATTCGTCCGGGTAAGCGTTTTATGTCGCGAGTTTTTGTTACAATATCCGACCTTTACGAGAACGATTTTGCACATCTTGTGCAAAGAAGCGATACAAACAGACACAAAGGGCTTTGTGATGCTAAAAAGAGTACTGTTTACATGTTTGGTTGCGTTTTCCGCGGCAAATGCCGCGTATGACGGTTGGTTCGGTGAGTTGGGGTGGCAGATATCGGCATCGACAATGCCGTGGCGTTACGACTTTTATGATACCTACGGTGATATTCGTCTACATGAGGGTGGTGCAGGAACCAATGATATGGTATATCTCGAAGAGGGACGCTTTATCCCGATAGATGGAAACGATGCAAGTTTTGCCGTGTCTGCGGGAAGCACATGGAGTTTTAAGATGTTTTATCTAAAAGCGGGCATATCGTATAGAGCACATCTCTTTGGAACACGCGTGCTGCTTGAACCGAAATTTAAGATACTTTTTCCGTATGCCAACTACTATTATGATGAGAAAGAGAAAGAGTTTATGAAAAAGGTGTACTATGATGATCATATCGCATATGCCGGCGGCTTTGAGACCGTATGGGGCAGAGGCAAGCGTCGTTTTGTCGTCAGTGTAGAGTATATCACGCATGCGACATTTAAGGGCGAGTATCATGGTGGCGACGGAGATGCGTACGCAAGCTTGGATCTCAATGCACTCTATATCGGTTTTGGCGTAAGATTTTAGTGCAGAGTCTAACGAGTTTGTCTATCGATGCGCGGGTAAGCTTAATGGCTCTTGCTTACCACGACCAGCATCTTAAGATTGATGATCACAAAGCGGATAAACTGCCACACTTTGCAAGTGCGTCTAAAGCGTGCAAAAGCACCCGGTATCATAGTCGTCCAAAATTGCGGGTTTTTGCTAAAGTTCAAAAGCGGATCGTTTCTATCCATCATTTTCTCCTTTCTTATTCGGGGATGAGTGTCCAGCCCGGTTTGAGTTTGGCTTTGTAGATAAACATATGGTGCAAGATGTGCTTG
>JALWQQ010000229.1:0-1840 GCA_027083075.1 Campylobacteraceae bacterium | reverse complement strand
TGTCCTGCCAAACCGATCTCGCCGTAGGTGTAGTTTTCGTCCCTACCGGTACCGGGATACTTTTCGAAGTCGGGTACGACGGGGTAGACCGTCATCGCCGCCGCCTGTCCGTCAAAGAGCCCTTTGCCGGCACTTGCGACGCATGCTGCGCCCATCTCGGCCATAGAGGCTTCGTGAATATGGGCGTTTTCGCCCTCTTTGACGAGGTTGACAACGGAGCGTGCCACCGCTTTGCCGATGATGCCCGAGGGCATCCCTGTACGCGGGGGTGTCGGATTGATCGGCGTGCCATTGGGCGATTGCATCGGTTTGGAGATCAGGTGCGGCGGCGCAAAGGCGATGCCTGCCGCAAAGATGTTAGGGTAGTCGGGGTTGCGGTACTGTCTTGGCCAGTCGCTTGCCTTCCACTCCTCGTAGGGCTTGGGCGTATAGTCGGCATCGACCTTCATAAAGCCGTTGGGGGCAAAGAGTTTGTCAGTGATGTCGTTACCCTTGGCATTATAGGCTTTGAGTCCTACACCGCTAAAGGGAGGGATGAGCATCGCAAAGTCAAAGCTCTCTTCGCCCGTTGTGCCGTCAAGCAGTTCGTAATGCACCTTGCCCTCTTCGACCTTGGTGACATGCGCCCCGGTAATCCACGGGATATTGCGCTCGGCGTGTAGCGACTCTGCAAAGAGCTTGGAGCTGACGACATAGCCGCCCACCTTCATGTGCAGCCCGCCCATACCGAAGTCGCCCAAGTGTGGTTCGTTAGAGATCCATTTGATTTCAAGGTTGTCTCTTACACCCGCTTTGCGTGCCTCATGGTCGATGTTGAAGATATATTCGAACGCCGCGCCTTGGCAGGTACACATCCCGTGTCCCGTGCCCACTAAGATCTTCTGTTTTTCACCCTTTTTGGCTTTTTCAAAGATCTTTTTGAGCTCAAGATTGGCGTGTACCGCATGATCCGCCGTACAGACCGATACGGTATAGTCGCCGATCTGCCCCTTGCCGTTGCCAAGCCCCGGTGTGGCATCGAAGTTGAGCTTTGGACCTGTGGCGTTGATGAGATAGTCGTAGGCAATCTCTTCGCTTTGCCCCTCTTTGCCTTGCCCGGTGTACTCTATCGTGATAAAGGGTGTATCGCTTCCCTCTTTGCCCTCGGGGTGGATCGATACTGCCTTGGCTTGCCTGTAGTCGATCCCCGCCTTTTTGTAGATAGGCGCCAAAGGAAAGACTACCTGCTCTTTGCGCATCTGACCGACGCCGACCCAGATGTTGGAGGGGATCCAGTTCCACTTGGAGTTCGGGGTAACGACGATCACCTCATGCTCTTTGCCTAGCCACTTTTTTGCAAAGGTTGCAGCAGTATGCCCCGCTACACCTGCGCCCATGATGACAACCCGCGCCATGCTTCTCCTTTCACTATAAATTATCACTTCATTGTAAGCCCGTAAAGTTAAAAAGATTATTAATATTTATGATCATTATAAAAATAATGAATAAACTAAACGCTTTCCTCGTCAATTTTTTCAAATCGAAGATACTTTGATAGAAAGTCTATAAAATTTTTTGATGAAATGAAGCCTCTTTCTCTCCGATTTGTAGAACTATGCTACAATATCCGCCAATTTGTTGAAAAAGTGATCACGATGCTACGCGAGCTTTTCGATATCTTTATGACGCCGCTACGCGCGATGCGCCTGCGCTATGTACCGCTTTTGTTGATCTATTTTGCTTACGGCTCGAGTGTCTTTGTCTCGATCGCCAAAGACTTTTGGGTCAAAAAGGAGCTGAGTTTGAGCGCCGAGGATCTGGTGGCACTCGGCGTATGGCTAACGGTGCCGTGGACCGTCAA
>JALWQQ010000228.1 GCA_027083075.1 Campylobacteraceae bacterium | reverse complement strand
TCCTCAAGCGACATAAAGCTCTCCTCTTCTGCACCCAAGTGCAATGTATAGAGCAAAAACGACAAGCTAAGCACTCTTCTCACCCTTCTCTTCCTTCCGTCGGTTAAATAATTTGTACTATAATACCCAAAAATTTTTCAAGGTACTCCTATGCAGCTTATCGACGGAAAGGCGTTGGCACAAAAAGTGCGCGCGGAGGTTGCCGCCGAAGTCGAAACCCTTAAGCAGAGTCGCAACATCGTCCCCGGACTCGCCGTGATCTTGGTCGGTGACGATCCTGCTTCACATGCCTATGTCAAGATGAAGGCAAAAGCGTGCGAAGAGGTCGGCTTCTACTCCATTACCCATCATATGCCCGAAACCATCTCGCAGCAAGAGATCATCGCCACGATCGAAATGATGAACCAAAACCCGCGCATCGACGGCATCTTGGTACAGCTTCCGCTACCCAAACACATCGATACGAACAAGATCTTGGAAGTGATCGATCCCAAAAAGGATGTGGACGGCTTTCATCCTTACAATGTCGGTTGCCTTGCGGCGGGACTGGAGGGCTTTGCCCCCTGTACGCCTCTTGGGGTCATGAAGATGTTTGAAGCCTACGACATAGAGCTGCAAGGCAAAAATGTCTGCGTCGTCGGCGCAAGCAATATCGTCGGTAAGCCGATGGCGGCACTGGCACTCAACGCCAACGCTACCGTCGAGGTTACGCATATCTATACACAAGATCTTAAGACGCATACCGCACGCGCCGATATCGTCATTGTCGGTGTCGGCAAGGCGGGACTCATCACCGCCGATATGGTCAAAGAGGGCGCGGTTGTGATCGACATCGGTATCAACAAGCTTGATGATGGTCGATTGGTCGGTGATGTCGACTTCGATGCCGTTGCACCCAAATGCAGCTACATCACACCCGTGCCCGGCGGCGTAGGACCGATGACGATCGCCATGCTGCTTGAAAATACCCTCAAATCCGCAAAACAAAGGGCATAAGTGAACTCCTTTTTACAAAAATTGCACCGCTTTACCTCCTCGTGGACGGGCACGATCATTATCGTGCTTTTTTTGATCTTTTTTGTTGCACAATCCTTTATCATCCCCTCGGGCTCGATGAAGCGCACCCTGCTCATCGGCGATTTTCTCTTTGCTAAGAAGTTTGCCTACGGTATCCCGCTTCCGACGATCCCATGGATCGAAGTACCTGTTTTTCCTGATATCTTCGGCAACGGACACCTCATAGAGGGACCCAAGCCTAAGCGCGAAGATATCGTGATCTTTCGCTATCCCAAATATACGAAGACCTACTATGTCAAGCGCTGCGTAGCTGTCGGCGGCGATGAGATCATCTACGCCGACAAGATGCTGCTTTTGCACCCGCACGAAGGCGATGGCTATCTTAAAAGTCACTACCCTGCCAAGAAACTACGCCGCATCAACGGCAAGCTCTGGGTGCTCAACCCCTACAAAGAGAAGTATCCGGGTATCCAGTACGCTCCCGAAAGTGCACCCATCTTTAAAGCGATGCTTCTCTTTGCCGCCTACAATAAAGAGCTCGATATGCAGCCTATCTTTCTTAAAGAGCTGGAGACGCCCGTCTATGAGATCAACGGTGAAGCGGTCAACGCCTTCTATCGTCGCGTACCCGAAAACACCTTCTATATGATCGGCGACAATCGTGACAACTCTAACGACAGCCGCTTTTGGGGTCCCGTGCCCTATCGTCTGATCATCGGCAAGCCATGGATCATCTGGATGAGCCTCGAGTTTCGCTCTTATGAGCGAGTCTTGCACGGCGATAGTGTAGGCAACGGGCAAGACCACCAAGCGCTACGACGCGTCTGCGGCACCCTACCGCTTGAAAGCGAAGCGTGTAAAAAGGCGTGGAACAAACAACGCTTCGGTATCCGCTGGCGCAGGGTCGGAAGACGCATCGAGAGCCTCCAATACGAAGCGCCGATACTCCAATAGCATGAGGACGAAAAGATGAAAAAACGATTTTATATCGCAACCGATCATGCAGGCTTTGCCGTCAAGGCATTTGTCAAAGAGACCGTCGAGGCTTTAGGGTATGAGATCATCGACTTGGGTCCCGAGAGCGATGATCGCGTTGACTATCCCGACTATGCAAAAAAGTGCGCCGAGGCGGTACTTAAGGACGAAGGAAGCTTCGGCATCCTCATCTGCGGTACGGGGATAGGCATCTCCATCGCCGCCAATAAAGTTCCCGGTATCCGCGCCGCCCTCTGCCACGATCACTATACGGCGATGATGACACGACTGCACAATGACGCCAATATCCTCTGCTTCGGTGAACGTGTCGTTGGTAAAGGCGTCATCGCCGATATGATCAAGGCCTTTGCCGAAACCGAGTTTGAAGGCGGCAGACACGCCACGCGTGTTGCCAAGATAGAGTATGGGTGTAGCTACGGCGCCGACTTAGGTTAAGTCAAGATATTGTATCGCTGCTTTTCGTCTCATCCTCTGTGCCTGCCTGCCTCGTAGCCGTAAGAGCAAATACACAAACAAATTCATCATTGGTCGGTACACCGCTTGTGCACATAGCTATTCGCACGCTTTGCGTAAAACTCTCTCTTTAAAGAAGTGCAACAGAATTCCTCCTTTTTTAATATTATAAAATATCTATCCGGTCACTCTTTGTGCAAATACGATGCATGATGCATTGGCATTGCTTATCAATATAAGATTAAGGATTTATATTTATTAGTATTATCCAGATATACCGCTATTCGTACACATTGTACAAAACAGTTAAGTGAACAATTGTTCATATACTCTGGTATCGTCATACCAAATTTATGAACAGATGTTCATATTGATCCGAAGCCCTAATTTTAAAAGTGAACAAATGTTCATATTTTACCTTTTGTTGACTATTGACATATGAACAAATGTTCACTATAATATGCTTAAATAACGGCTACAAGGGGCTTAGCGTGCAATCAAAAGGCGAAAAGACGAAAGAGAAGATACGCAAGGCGGCACTACGACTCTTCTCTACCCGCGGATACAAAGCGACAACGGTACGAGAGATCGCTGCTGCAGTGGGGATCAAGCAGAGTGCGCTCTATAACCATTTTGAAAACAAAGAGGCAATACTTGCGGCTCTGGTGGAGCATCTCGCATCCTCCGCCCTCGTGCACCTCTTTGACGATAAGAGCGATGAAGAGGCGATACGCAGCGGCAAAGCGCTCTTGTCGGGCATCGCTACCAAATTTAAACTACTCAGTTTCGATACGCAAAACGAAGCGCTCTTTAAGCTACTGATGCAAGAGCTCTACAAAAA
>JALWQQ010000227.1 GCA_027083075.1 Campylobacteraceae bacterium | reverse complement strand
AAGCAGCATCGTCTTACCCCCGGCATTGACACCGGTGATCAGCATTACCTCCTTCTCAAAGCGGATATCGATCGGCTTGGGATCGCTCAATGCCGGATGGGCAAAACCGTGTAACACGATGCGCTTTTTGGCATCGGGCGGCACAAAGAGATACCCCTTGCTTTTTGCAAACAAGATACGCGCACGGTAGTGGTCGAAACGATCGAAAAAAGCATCGGCAAAACGCAGAAAACGCAGATGCTTGCGCAGCTCCTCGCTGATGCGCTTGGCATGTTGCCACAAGATCGCTTCGCGCTCCGAAAGCAACTGCGACTCCCTCTCTTTGAGCGAACGCACGCTTTGGGGCACGACATAGAAGTACCCCGCCGGGGTGCGCCCGATCACGCTGCCTTTGAGCACACGCCCGTAACCGCCGCGCAAGAGCAACGCCTGCTCATTATCGTGCAGGTGCACTTGGCTATCGACAAGAAAATCGCTCAGTTTCGAACTACGTGTCAGCGCATAGAGACTTTCGCGTATCGACTCGCGTATCTTCTTTAGCGCACGTTCTATATCCGCCAATGTCTCGTCATAGGCGGGATTGATACTCCCTTCGTCGGTAAACTCTCGCACAAGCGCTGCCAACGACTCGGGTATGTTTAGCTCAGCAATCCACGATGCAACGGGCTCTTGAAAGAGTGTTGCCTTGAGGCGCTGAAGATAGGCGATAAGCTTGATGATCTCGAAGCTCTCGTCAAGATACAAGACGCCTTGTTTTTGAAGGCGCACAAAATAATCCTCGAAGCTTCCAAGCTCCGGCGCTTCCGGGATCTGCGCCTCTTCGAGCGCCTTGAGGTAACGATAGTGCACCTGCACATCTCCTTGCAACATGACCTCTTTAGGGCGCGCCATAAAAGCACGAAAGGCTTGCAGATATTCGTGTAGGTCTAATTTTTCAGCTAAGTCCACGGTTTGGTTGTCCGTTTTTAGGGGAATTATAGCAAAAAGAGTAAAGTGGGTTTGCAGGGCAAGCCCTGCGAGGTATTAGAAGTTGTAGCCGACGCGAACGATAGACTTGGTGTCGGTCTTCTTCTTGCCTACAGGCGGAAGATGATCGTACGCGATCTCTTCGTCGATGCTTAGACTAAGATTGTCTGCGATCGCGAAGTCAAAGCCCGCCAATGCGGTGATCTCATAGTCGTTACTAAAGTCTTTGAAATTCTCTTGTCCGCCGACTTTTACTACCAAGCTGCTCACTTTGTTAAGTTGGTTGTTGTACTCGAGGTATTCGTTTAAAGAACCGAATTTTTTATTGGGTGTTGCACTGGCATAATCTTCGATATTGTACGCGGTACCGAGCTTAACCTTGAAACTGTGCTGACCGTCGTTATAAAGCTCTTTACCTATGCCGATGCCAAACGCAAACTTGTTATTATAGTCTCTAAATTTCGGGTTGCGCAGCCAATTGATACCGGCATAGCCCAACCATCCGTCCATAACATACTGCTCAAGACCGAGATTTGCCGTATACTCTTCGTTAGAGAGCACACCGTTGTTTTTATCATAGAAGAAGCCCGCATCGAAAGCGACTTTCAAGGGGTTGCCCGCATATCCATCCGTTGTAAAGGTGGCAAGATATTTACCGTTAAGATTAAACGTTTTACTGTTACCTGTCGTATTGGCAAGACCCAAGCTGATGTTTTGCTTTAACTCTTGTGATGCATTTACACTTTGTTTGTTGCTGTACTTTGCCTCAACATCGGTTGCCGTTACATCCGCACTTGCGATAGAGACCGCAGATGCAAGCAAGAGAGTCGCTACGGTGACCTTTCTCATTTTCATTCCTTTTTCGTTTGTGATTTTAAAGCCGAGATTATAGCCTAAATTTGTGAAAAAAATGTGAAGTTGCGCTACCCCCGTATCTGATAGGTGATATCTCCTGCACCGAAGGCAGTGATAATCCCCTCGCTAAACTCGCGCACGACATGCCCCTCTTTGATCACCTGCACCACACCGTCTTTGCGCGTAACACTCTCCGCCATCAGAGGATCGTAGCGACTAAAAGCGCCCTTGAGATCGATCGGTATCTCTATCTCGCCCGCCGCCCATATCGGCAAAATCACCAACTCGTCCACCCCTTCGAAGCACTCGACAAAGCCCTGAAGGTTGTCGATGGTGCGGGTGTATTTGTGCGGTTGCCAGATGACACTAAGACGCGTCATGCCGCGTAAGCGCTTGAGGGTCATCAAGGCTTGCATCGTCGCCTTGATCTCGGTAGGGTGATGCCCATAGTCGTCGATAACGATCGACTCGGGCGTATCTTGGATGATGTCAAAGCGCTTTTTGATCCCGCAATACTCCTTGCGTAGTCGCTCTCGTAGCGCCTCCACCTCCTCTCCAAGCTCTAAAGCCGCTAGTATCGCCAAGGCGGCATCTACGGCGATATGCTCTCCAAAGCCGAAGACCTCGAAGTAGCCCAGATCTTTCAGCTTAAAGCGCGTATAGGGTTTACCTTTGACCAGTACAGAGTCGATGTCGCAAATATCGCGGCTCGGATAGAGTTTGATACTTGGCAGATCCAATGAAGCAAGAAAGTCGTCTTCGGCGTTGATGACACGTATGTGCGCCAAAGAGAGAAACTCTCTATATGCATCATAAAAGCGCGCCTCGTCATACTCGTAATACTCCATATGTTCGGGTTCGACATTGGTGACGATCGCCAAATATGGGTTGCAGTTAAGAAAGCTTGCGTCACTCTCGTCCGCCTCGAAGACCACACGATCGTTTGGATAGTTGCGCACATTGGAACCGAAGCGTTTGCTGATCGCGCCAATCAGCGCGTTACTCTCGGGCAGTAGTGCGGCAAGCATCGCGGAGGTGGTGCTTTTGCCGTGTGCACCGCCGACGGCATAGACCTCTTTGTTTTCGAGGATAAACTTCAGCGCCTCTTTACGAGAAAGCACTTCGATACCAAGCGCCTTGGCGCGTTTGTACTCGACATTGCTCGGTCTGACCACCGCCGAGTGTATCACCATATCCGCGCCCTCGACGGCATCTCCATGGTGCGGTATGGTGATTTTGGCACCATAGTTAAGTGCCAAATCGTCGGTAATTTCACTCTGTCTAATGTCAGAACCCGAGATCGTATGCCCGTCGTTATGCAAAAATTTTGCCAACGCCGAAAGTCCGATCCCCCCGATGCCGATAAAGTGTATATGCATTATCCCTCCTTCGATCTCTCCAAAAGTGCCGCTACACGCTCAAGCGCCTCTTTTGTCTGTGTCTCTTCGTAAACCAGCGCTAAACGGACATACCCCTTGCCCGCACCCTCGCGACCCAAGAAGCTACCGGGCAGCAA
>JALWQQ010000226.1 GCA_027083075.1 Campylobacteraceae bacterium | reverse complement strand
GAGGTCCTGCCAAGAGCACCCCCTTGGGTAGCCGAATGCCGTGCTTTTTGTAGTAGGCGGGTCGCTTCAAAAAATCAACGATCTCCTCAAGCTCCTCCTTTGCCTCGTCGATGCCCGCAACATCGTTAAAACTCAGTTGACTACGCTGCGCCCTGATACCGGCACCTTCACCAAAAGAGAGCGCCTCTTTGGCAAAACGCAATGCATCGTCGGTGCGACGCTTCTTGCCTTTGGTAAAAAAGCGCGCGAAGAGTAGATAGCCAAGTGCACCGAGTGCTGCCAATAAAAAGATGTAACCGACGATAGAGCGACGCTTCTGCTTTGTCGAAAGCGTATAGTGCTTCAAAAGCGCGGGATCTATCGAAGGGGCGTAGGCTTTGTAGGCTCTTTTTCTCTTTGTGTCGTAAAAGTAGAGATAATTCTCTTTGATTGCAGGCGAAGTGATGCGACCCTCGTGTAGGATTTGTTCCGCCTCTTTGGCACTGATCAGGTCGGCATCATCACGTAAAAGAGCAAACGCCATTAGTAGCGCAAAGAGCGCAAAGAGCGCCACGGCGATGCGAAGCTTTTTCTCTTTATGAAGCGTAGTGCGCATAGTTGCCGTCCTCTTTTGCTTCGGCGCGCTCGATGCGTATCCACTCGGAACGAAGGTCAAGGTTGCTTTCGATCGTCACTTTGTTGAAGTATTGATCATAACCGCTATAGCGCCCTGCTTCACCCTGTTCCACCAATACCTCAAGATTGTCACGATGCGCCTGTCTAAAGCGGTAGTTTTTCTCTTTGATCAGAGCGGTAAGCGCCTTATGTCTTGCTTTGGCGATATCGCCGCGCACCTCCGGCTTCATGGTTGCAGAGGGGGTATTGTCTCGCTTAGAGTAGGTAAAGGCGTGGATATGGGTCAAAGGTAGCGCCTTGACGCGCGCCATCGCCTCCTCCCACTCCGCTTCACTCTCACCGGGGTGTCCGACGATAAAATCGGTACCGATCGCATACCCTTTGGCAGCAATGGTTTCGAAGAGCACCAGATCGTCGGCAAAGCGGTTGCGTCGCTGCATGAGTGATAGCATCTTGTCCGAGGTGTGCTGCAAAGCGATATGTAGATGGCGCGCCATCCACGGCTCGTCAAGCAACTCCATAAAGGCATCGTCTATCTGTATAGGCTCCAAACTTCCGATACGGATGCGCCGCACGCCGCGGATCAGACTCATCTTTTGCAGTAGTGTCGCGATGCTACTGCCGCGATCTCTACCGTAGCTTCCAACATTGGTACCGGTCAAGATAAACTCGCCGAAACCGTTTGCCGCCAAGGTGCGCACCTGCTCCAGCACCGTCTCCTCATCGTGTGAACGCGCCTTACCGCGTACCTGTGGAATGATGCAGTAGCTACACTCGAAGTCGCATCCCTCTTGGATCTTGATAAAGGCACGGCTCTTGCCGACGAAGGATTCTACGATTGTCTTGTCGATGTGCTCCAGATCGCCGATGCGATAGAAGCGCTCTTTTGTTTTGAGTATCTCGTTGATCTGCTCTTTTTCAGAGTGCCCCATGACACCGAAGACCCTACCCTCATTGAGTAGAGTTTCGCCCTTCGAGTGTGCACCGCACCCCGCCAACACCACTTTGACATCGGGGTTTTTGCGTTTCAGCGATGCGATATAGTGCCTGACGGAACTATCGGCACCGTTAGTAACGGTACAAGAGTTGACCACCACCACATCACTCTGCAGCTCTTCACTACTTAGCTCGAAGTCCTTGAGCTTAGAGATCATCACCTGTGTATCGAACTGGTTGGTGCGACAGCCGAAGGTTTTGAAAAAGACCCGCTCTTTTTTCATGACGGCATCCCTTCTTGTGCGCCATCGCCGTGCGTTTCTTCTAACATACAGCCCGCCTCGGGAATGCCACGCTTATAGTAAAGCGAATGTGTCGGGAAGGCAAAGGTGACACACTCCTCTTGCTGGATTCTACGTGCGATCTCTGCCGATATTGTAGAGCGCAGCGTCAGAGTCGCATAGGAGTTGGTCAGATACCATGCCGAGATCTTGATGCCGTACTCTTCGATAAAGGTCAAAATGCGCGGCTCGACATTGGTATTGCGTATCGAGTAGTGTGAACGCAGACGGTTAAGCTGCTTTCTCGTAATATCGGTATACCCTTTGGAGTATTTGCGTGTCACCTCCTTGGCGATAGAAGCGGCACGCTGAATGTCCGAGTCAAAGGTGATCATAAAGTCTATGCCGTCCCAGACCGTTTTAAGCCCCGCATGCGAATAGTTGGCGATCAGATCGGTAAAGACGACATTGTTAGGAATAAAGATGATACGTCCGGTACGCCTGTTTTTGTAGTAGCTGGTAAGCGTGACATCTTCGTGTAGCGTCATGCGCAGTAGTGAGATATCGACGATGTCGCCGACATACTCGAAGCCGTCCTTGGTAAACTTGACCCTATCGCCGACATGGATGGTGCCGCCGAGCACGATTGCAAACCACCCCAAAAGCGACATAAAGAGGTCCTTCATTGCGATCGCGATACCGGCCGAGGCAAATCCCAAAATGGTCACAAGATAGCTGACGTTTTCGATATAGGCAAAGAGTATCGTCAGTAGCGACAAGATCAAAAAGGTGACATTGAGCGCTTTGTTGATGGTATAGAAGCGCTCATTGTCCGACATATATTTGCGTACAAAATACTTGATAATAAAAAGCACCACCAAAAAAGCAAGCAACACACCCAAAATAATCAGCGCTTTACGGATCTCTTTTTGGATATCGCTTTTAAGGTTCAGTTTGATCTCTTCGATCTTTTTATTGTAGACCGTACGCGTCGTCTCAAAGATCTCTTTGACAGGCTTGAGCGTTGCGATCTCATCTTCGAGTTGAGATAGATAGCCTTCCAAATAGCCGTTATCGTAATGTCCCGTTTCGATGAGACGCTGCGTCTCGAGTGCCTGTTTCTGTAGGGTTTCGTTGAGTGCCTTGAGTGAACGGTAGCGGTTTTCATACTCCTCTTTGTCACGCTTGAGCTTCTCTAAAAACGAGAGTGCACCGATGATCGCCAAAGGGTTACCGACGGTCGGGATTTTGCCTGTCTCGGGGGGTGTAAGCAGTTTCTTAAAGGGATCGTTTTCATACTCGTGCAGAAGTTGAATCTTTCCCGTAAGAGTATGCAACTCACTCTTTAGCGTGCTAAGCTGCGCTTTTTGTTCGTCGTTTAAATGGTGTTTTCGCTTGAGTCGGTTGATCTGCTTGATGAGTTGAGATTGTTTGTTTTGTAACGCCTTGAAGGTGTGATAGTTGCTATAGATCTTACTCCAGATGCTCTCTTCGATCTCCTGACGTCTGCTTTGGAAGCTTTCGGGAAGGGTTTGGTAGAGATAGGCGTGCTTTTGTGTATCGTTTTTTGTTTGC
>JALWQQ010000225.1 GCA_027083075.1 Campylobacteraceae bacterium | reverse complement strand
CTTGGAGTAAGTTTTACTTTGAAGCCCTTTATTGTCATCTTGCAAATCGTTAACGAAGTTGGTAATCAAATAAAAAAAACCTATTCCCACTAACGCAAAGATAATTAGATTTCTATCCATACTTTTCCCCTACTAGTCTCGACTCTGTGTTGGCATCTACATTCCCGGCAGTATTATAGCACAATCGATAGAAAATAGAATAGCAATAAAGAGAGTGGTGCGGATGGAGGGACTTGAACCCCCACGCCGTAAGGCACCAGATCCTAAGTCTGGCGTGTCTACCAATTCCACCACATCCGCATGCAGTGAGCAGTGAACAGAAAGCGGTTCACAAAATCGAGTACCGTTATCCGTTACCCGAAAAGGTAAAAATTAAAAAACTCTCGAGCACCGTTATCCGTTACCCGATAACCGTATGGTACACCCGTCAGGATTCGAACCTGAGACCGCCCGCTTAGAAGGCGGGTGCTCTATCCAGCTGAGCTACGAGTGCGTCAGAGTTAACCGTTATCCGTTACCCGATAACCGTATGGTACGCCGGAGAGGAGTCGAACCCCTAACCCTCAGATCCGAAGTCTGATGCTCTATCCAATTGAGCTACCGGCGCAACTTCGGATAGGTTCGCTTTGTTCTGTGATGTGTGAATGGGGTGGGCGACGGGACTCGAACCCGCGACAACCAGTGCCACAAACTGGCGCTCTACCAACTGAACTACGCCCACCGTCTATCGGCGACAGTCTTGCTCGCAAATGGTCGGAGCGAAAGGACTCGAACCTTCGACCCCCTGGTCCCAAACCAGGTGCGCTAACCAGACTGCGCCACGCTCCGAGCATCTCTTTCCTAAAAAAGGAGTGCAATTATAGTCAATTGCCCTTTAATTGTCAACCCAAAGCTTTATCTTCAATGCGTATAATATCAATCAGCGAACAAGAAGGAGTAGCTATGGCAAAAGAGCGCTTTAGTCGGATAGGGTTTATCTTGGCAGCCGCGGGTGCAGCTGTTGGGCTTGGAAATATCTGGAAGTTTCCCTACATCACCGGTATCTACGGCGGCGGCGCCTTTGTTGCCGTCTACCTTATCACGGTGCTTCTGATCGGCTTTTCGCTTCTGGCAGGTGAGATGCTGGTCGGCTATAAAGGGGGCAAAGATGCGGTCAGCAGCTTTGAGATCGCCGCACCCGAGGGCAAAAAAGGGTGGAAATTTGCCGGTTTTATGCTCTTTAGCGGGCTGGTGATCATGACCTTCTACTCGGTTGTCATCGGCTGGATCTTTCACTACATCTATCTCGCCTTTACGGGCGCGTTACCTACGGATATAGAGAGCGCCAAAGCAACTTTCGATACCCTTACTTCGAGTGCACCGCTAACTGCAACAGCATGGCATCTGCTCTCCGTACTCTTTGTCGCCTTTGTCTTGCTACGCGGCATCAAAGGGGGGATCGAAAAGACCAACCTCATCTTGATGCCCGCACTGATGCTGATCTTGGCAGGGTTGACGCTCTATGCGATGCGCTTTGACGGCTTTACGAAGGCGCTTCATTTTCTTTTTGCACCCGACTGGAGCAAGATCAACTCCGAAGCGATTGTGCGTGCCGTCGGACACGCCTTTTTTACCCTCTCGATCGGTATCGGTACGATGGTGACCTATGCCGCCTCGATGAGCCACAAGCAGTCCGTTTTCAAAGCCGCCTTTTGGGTCACGTTGCTCGATACATTGATCGCACTAACCGCAGGAGTGATGCTCTATAGCTTTATCTTCCAGTTTGGCGAAAACCCCGGGCAAGGACCGGGACTGGTCTTTAAAACCATGCCTGTCGTCTTAGCGCAACTTGGTACGACCGGCGCGGTGATCGGCGCCGTCTTTTTTATCGCACTTGCCTTTGCCGGACTGACCTCCGCCATTTCGCTCACCGAGCCGGCGGTCGAATACTTCATACAACGCTTTCATTGGAGCCGCGCCAAATCTGTTACGATCAACTCGACACTCTACTTTATCGTCGGTGTGGGTGCGATACTGAGCTACACCAAAGCCTACGGTGACATCTTTAGCATCGGCAGCAAGCCGCTCTTCGATGCGCTGGAGTTTTCAACAGATTCGATCCTGCTGCCGCTGGGCGGACTGGCGATCGCACTCTTTGTCGGCTATGCCCTACCCGCTAAAGAGCGCGATGCGCTTGTCAAGCACCAAGCCGCACCGTGGCTCTACAGGGCATGGCTCTTTAGCCTGCGCTATATTGCACCGCTTGGTATTCTCTTTATGATGCTTAACAATTTCGGCATTATCAAGGTTTAGACTACGACGAACAGCTGACGTGCGAGATGCCGGCAATGCCGAAGAGTTCGTTGGGTTTTTTGCGATAGTACGCCGCTTCGATCTCTTCGCTCTGCTCGGCGTAAGGATCACTCATGACCTCCATCAACGCCTTCATCTTACGATAATCCCCGCGCTCAGCGTCTTTGTAGGCAGGCACCAATAGCCATTCGCGTAGGGTATATTTGGGGTTGGTGCGCTTCATCTGTTCACGCAACGCTGCAGCCTTTGCCCTATCGTCGGCGCCTACCGCCGCGCGCCATCGATCCAGCCACGCACGCCAACGTGCCATCAGCGCCGCATCACCGCTGTTGGCATAGAAGCTCTTGACAAGCGGCGCGATATCCTCGGGCACAGACGAGAGCTCGCGGAAAAAGAGGGTATAGTCCACCGTCGTCTCAACCATCAATGTGATCAACTCGCGCCATAGTGTCGCATCAAAGGTCTCCAAGCCCATCTTCTGCGCCCACATCGATTGCAGCTTGCTCTCCATCAGCGCAGGAAAGAGCCGCCCTGCACGATCTAATGCTTCCAATGCTTCGTTATCCTCTTGCACAAGCGGACGCAGTGAGAGTAGAAACATCTCAAAGTTGCGCGCCGCCGCCTCGGGCTGGTTGAGAAACGAAAAGTGCACGCCGCCACCCGTCCATGGCTGATAACGCGGATCAAACGCATCGATAAAGCCAAAAGGACCGTAATCCAGCGTAAAACCGCCGACGGCGCAGTTGTCGCTATTGAAGTTACCTTGCGTATAGCCGACGCGTATCCACTCCACTACCAGTGTGCTTAGCCGCTTGGCAAAGGCATGGGCAAGCTGCCCCACCTGTTTGTTGAGGGGTGCGTCTCGGTCGATCTCTTTGTTATATTCGCGTGCGACGATATGGCGCACCATCATCTCAAGCTCGCGCATCGCCTCGGGGTGTTCGCCTTTGCGTGCCCGTCGTCCAAAAAGCTCCAGCTGCCCGACGCGCAAAAAGGAGCCGGCTACACGTGTCGTGATCGCTACGGGCTCTTCGATCATCACCTCGTTGTCTACGGCACGCGAATGCTCATTGAACCACGGGCGACGGACACGCTCGGTGGCAGAGACATAGAGCGTCAAAGAGCGTGTGGTGGGG
>JALWQQ010000224.1 GCA_027083075.1 Campylobacteraceae bacterium | reverse complement strand
CCCTACAAGAGCTTGAGTGGCATCTGTTTGATGTAAGCTTTTTGCTTGCGCTTGCCTATACGCTCAAGCACGACAAACATGTGCGTGTCGATATCTTCTATGAGCGCTTTGCGCCCGAGACGCGGCAGCTTATACACTTTTTTTCGCAGCTGCTTATCTTTGCTTTTTCAACGGTGATGATCGTTTACGGTTATGATATGACCGTGCAAAGCTACCTGCAGCATGAGGTTTCGCCCGATCCGGGAGGGCTTAGCGATCGCTGGATCATCAAAGCGGTGATGGTGGCGGGTTTTGTGTTGCTGCTGCTACAATCGCTCTCGGAACTGCTCAAAGCCTATCGTTTGGTAGAGCGCAAAAAGCGATTGTTACAGTGGGCGATGGTATTTGCTGCGATAGGAGTGGCGATCTTCGGCGCATGGTACTACCGTATGGCGTACCCGATCGATCCGGTCTATCTGATGTTTTTGCTCAGCTTTGCACTGCTGATGGCGGGCGTGCCGGTGGCGTTTGCCTTCGGTGCCTCGGCGCTGCTTTTTGCCCTCATCGACGATAGTGTCGGCATCGGGGTACTGGAGATGCTGCCGTATCGCACCTACGGCATCATGGGCAACATCACGCTGATGGCGGTGCCGCTCTTTATCTTTATGGGACTCATTCTCGAAAAGTCGAAGATGGCGGAGTCGCTGCTTGGATCGATGGGGGCGCTCTTTGGCAGTGTGCGCGGCGGCTTGGCGGTTTCGGTGGTGCTGGTGGGCGCTATCTTGGCGGCAAGTACCGGCATCGTCGGCGCGTCGGTGGTGATGATGAGTCTCATCGCGCTTCCTTTGATGCTCAAAAGCGGCTATTCGCCCGCACTTGCAAGCGGCGCTATCGCCGCCAGCGGGACACTGGGGCAGCTCATCCCGCCCTCGATCGTACTCATCGTACTGGGCGATCAGATGCACTTGAGTGTGGGCGATCTGTTTCGCGCGGCGGTTGCGCCGGGTCTGCTACTGATCATCCTCTATATCCTCTACATCCTTACCGTCGCCTCTTTGCGCAAAGAGGTCGCGCCCGCGATGCAAAGCGATATGCCCTATAAAGAGACGCTACTGCGTGCACTTAAGGCGATCGTCCCACCATTGCTGCTAATCGTCGCGGTACTCGGTAGCATCTTTGCCGGTATTGCCTCGCCGACCGAATCGGCCGCCGTCGGTGTCATCGGCGCGATGGCGCTGGCGGCGTACAACCGCGTACTAAGCCTTTCGCTACTGCGCTACGCGGCAATAGAGACAGTCAAACTGAGCGCGATGATCTTTATGATCCTCATCGGCGCGACCGCCTTTTCGCTGGTCTTTAACGAACTGGGCGGCGGTGAGATGGCGCTGCATTTCTTTACCGAACAGATCGGCAACAAGTGGCTCTTTATCGCCATCGCGATGGGGTTGATCTTTTTGCTCGGCTTTTTTATCGATTTTATCGAGATCGCCTTTGTTGTCGTGCCGATCTTGGTGCCGATCGTCGCCAGTTTTAAGCTCGATCCGATCTGGTTTGCGATACTTTTGGCGATGAATCTACAGGCAAGCTTTTTGACACCGCCGTTTGGCTTCGCACTCTTTTACCTCAAGGGCGCGGCGGGCGACAAGGTGCGCACCATTGAGATCTACAAAGGGGTCATCCCCTTTATCATCCTGCAGCTGCTGGCACTACTGATCGTCGCCTTCTTTCCGCAGATCGTCTATCTCTTTGGAAAGTAGGCTTGACATGTCAATAAAAATGTTATACAACTGTTATACACTCATGTCAAGGAAAAGAGATGCTTGCGGTACGTTTACCCGATGAGATGGAAAAAAAGCTCAACCGCTACAAAGAGAAACTCGACAAAAGCAAGTCGCAGATCGTCAAAGAGGCGTTACAGCTCTACTTTGCACACGCCGAAGAGAAAGAGAGACCGAGCCCCTATGCGCTAGGCAAAGAACTCTTTGGCAAGTATGCAAGCGGCAGAGAGGATCTTTCTGGAAACTACGAGCAACTACTCAAGGAAAAACTGCGTGAAAAATATCGCGCTCATCGATAGCGATTTCGATATCTATCGTACACTCAAACAAGGTGCGCTTCGCAATCTACTGCGATAAGCCCTCTGTGTCAAATTTTCCGATCGCACACGAGACAAAGCTTTTGGCTTTGGCGCCGACCTCTTGAAAGGTGTTCAATTCATCATCGATCATTGGATAGCCGAGTTTGCGCAGTGTTTCGCGCAATGCAGGGATCTGCTCCTCGTCGATCTCAAGTGTGATCTCTCTGGGCTCTTTGGTCAGATCGACCTCCACTTCGCCAAATTGCTCCGCTAAAGCCTTTTTGAGTGTTGCGGCACAGCCGCCGCATTTGACATTTCTAAGCTGAAATCGTTGTTTCATCACTTCTCCTTACGCACTTTGTCATCATTATATCCAAGCTTTGTGCATACTGCGTGTATGGTATAATCAACACATGAAAAGAGATCTCCAATGCACGATCGACGCACACATAGCGGAAAACCTTGAAGCTTTCGAGACGCTTTTGCAAAAAGATCGCAATACCATCGTCGAAGAGGCGCTCAGGGCTTACTTTTTGCGCGCAGAAGAGCTGCTGCACACGCAAGGCGAAGATGAAAACGCGCTCACTAATCTAAGCTATGACGAATTTTGGGACGGGCTTGATATAGGCTAAGCGCTTTGGCACGCATGACATAAGCCATAGAGGTTAATCAGCTGCTGTCGCAATGCGAAGTGTTCCGATCGACTCAACGAACTGAAAAGTTGCTGCGCATCCTCGAGATAGGGGCGGTCTTCGACCTTACCGCACGACGTACAGATGAGGTGGATATGATCTTCCTTGCTAAGCTCGTACTTAGTCTTTTTTCCCGTAACGGGCACTTCGTTTAAGACCCCTTTCTCTACCATCAAGAGGATATTTTTATAGACGGTTGCCAGCGATAGCGACGGATGCTTTTTGATCGTCTCTTCGTAGATCTCCTCTATCGTTGCGTGACCATAGCTTTCGATCACCTCAAGGATAAAGATCCGTTGAATGGTTGCTTTCAGTCCCGCCTCTTTCAGGCGCTCGGCAAAATCGTACATCATCTACTCCTTTTGCCCGTGCGAAAAACCATCGCTTGATGGCTTTACGCACAGGCAGATGCGACGAGGCTTAGAGCTCGTCGGCGTGTTTGCTGAGGTACTCGGCAACGCCGTTCGGGTCTGCTTTCATACCCTCTTTGCCCTTCTCCCAACCCGCGGGGCAGACTTCGCCGTATTCGTTGGTAAAGTGCATCGCGTCGATCATACGGAGCATCTCGTCAATATTTCTACCGAGCGGCAAGTCGTTGATGACCGCGTGGCGGATCGTGCCGTCCGCATCGATCAAGAATGAGCCGCGAAGCGCTACGCCCGCATCCTCAAGCAGTACATCGT
>JALWQQ010000223.1 GCA_027083075.1 Campylobacteraceae bacterium | reverse complement strand
ATGATCTTGGTTACCGGACCGACGGGTTCGGGTAAGTCGACAACACTACACGCCTGCTTGCAGCATGTCTCGTCTCCCGATAAAAATATCATCACCGTTGAAGATCCTGTCGAGTACAATGCCGACAATATCGCGCAGATTCAAGTCAATGTCAAAACGGGGCTCACCTTTGCAGCGGGTTTGCGTTCGATCCTCAGGCAAGACCCCGATATTATCATGGTCGGGGAGATTCGTGACAGCGAAACGGCGGATATTGCTTTACGATCCGCTCTGACGGGACACCTGTTGCTCTCTACCTTGCATACCAATGATGCTACCTCGGCGATCAGCAGACTGATGGATATGGGGATCGAGAACTTTTTGATCTCCGCAACACTTTTGGGTGTTTTGGCGCAACGTTTGGCGCGCAAGTTATGTAGCGAATGTAAGGCTCCTGTTTCTCTCGCACCTGCTACGATGGAGGAGCTTCGTCTGCCAAGCGATCGAACCTATTATAAGGCGGTTGGGTGTAAGGCATGCGACTTTACAGGCTATCGCGGCAGACAAGCGATCGGTGAACTCTTCATAATCGACGACGAGGTCAAAGAGATGATGAAGGACGGGTTTAACGACTATCAGATCCGAGAAGCAATGAAAAAACGAGGAATGAAGACGATATCCGATCGCTTGCGTGAGTTGCTAATCGCAGGTGAGACGAGCTACGAAGAGGCGCTTCGCGTCGGCATTATGGACGGATGATGCAGACAAGACGCGCCGCCTTTACGCTTATCGAGGTATTGATTTCGATTGCTCTGCTCGGTATCGTAGTGGTTGCCCTCTTCTCCATCGTAAAAACCATGCGCGAATCTAATAAACAGATCTATAACTACCTCATCGAAGCACAAAAGGAGAGCCGTTTTATACGTGTTCTCTACGACGATATCTTATATAGTGACGGCAACCTAAGCATCAAAAAAGGAGAGCGAACGCAGTTGTGTATCGAGTCGACACGCAACTCTTTGTATGGACTCTCTTTAGCAAAAGTCTGCTGGGTCGTACTCAAAGATCACGACACCTTGGTACGTGTCGAGGGAAACGACTACCATCTTCCGACGCGCTATGAGGATCGTGTCGAGGTCGATCGCGTAATGAAAAATGTGATACTCTTTGATGTTGTCCAACAAGCAGACAAGGTACTTGTCGTGCTTAAACGCAGAGCAAAATCGCCCGTGAGCTTTTTGATACAAGGTGTTGCCAAGCCCAAGCCCAAACCTAAACCAAAGAAAAAGAGAGTCGTAAAGAGAGCAGGTAGACCGTCGAGTACGACAAAGCCCGCGAGGGGTCAACCGACTAAACATACCATACCACAAACACCGAAAGCACCAAAAGGAGCGAGCCATGGAAGCAGTCTATGAAAAGGCGGGGCTCTTCTATCTTGGCAAAGAGGTAGATAGTGCCACGATGGCGCCGACCGAGGCATTGACACTTCTTAAAAACAAGCACTTCACCACCCATGCCGCTATCATCGGGATGACGGGTTCGGGAAAGACAGGGCTTGGTGTCGATATCTTAGAAGAGGCGGCGATCGACAATATCCCCGCCATTGTTATCGATCCCAAAGGCGATATGGGTAACCTTTGTTTGGTCGACCCCGACTTTGACCCCGAGCATTTTTTGCCATGGGTTGAGGAGGAGGCAAGGGCAAAAGGGGAGGAGCCCGAAGTCTACGCTAGAAAGATGGCACAGCGCTGGAAAGAGGGGATCGAGAGCTGGGGGCAAAGCCCCGAGCGCGCCAAACGCTTCGCGCAAGTGAAAAAACGCATCTACACACCGGGATCGGATGCGGGCGCAGGTGTCAATATCCTCTCCTCCTTAGAGGTGCCGCCTGCGGAGATACTGCAAGCAAGCGATCT
The DNA here is from genome assembly GCA_027083075.1 of Campylobacteraceae bacterium. GTDB lineage: Bacteria > Campylobacterota > Campylobacteria > Campylobacterales > Sulfurovaceae > JALVPA01. Next base: position 1,540 of record JALWQQ010000223.1, on the reverse strand, counting down.
TTTTGCCTCTTATCTCAAGAGCACCGTAAGTGCACTCTTGGCGCTCATCGGCGAGGATGCCGATCCACTAAAGTCCAAACCCTATGCGCTTATCGCGCAGATACTCTCTCATGCGTGGACGGCACAAGAGAATATGACGCTTGAGACGTTGATCGCGCGTATTATTACACCACCCTTTAAGCGTATCGGTGTCTTGCCGCTGGAGCGCTTTTACGACGATGATGCTCGTTTTACTTTGGCATCGCGCTTTAATGCTCTCTTGGCAAATCCGAGCTTTTCGGCGTGGATGCACGGCGAAGCAATCGATATCGATAGGCTTCTCTATGACGAAGCGGGCAACGCCAAAGTCTCTATCTTTACCATTTCGCACCTCAATGAGCGCGAACGGATGTTTTTTGTCACTCTCTTGCTCAATCGCATTGTCGCATGGATGCGCAGACAAAGCGGATCTTCCGTCTTGCGTGCCATGCTCTATATGGACGAGATCTTCGGATTTTTCCCACCGAGCAAAAACCCGCCGAGCAAAGAGCCGATGCTACTTTTGCTCAAGCAGGCGCGCGCCTATGGACTTGGTGTGGTGCTAAGCACCCAAAATCCGGTCGATCTGGATTATAAAGGACTTTCCAATATCGGCACATGGTTTATCGGTCGCTTGCAGACAAGTCAAGATATCGATCGTGTCATAGAGGGGCTTTCGGGGAAAGAGCGTTCGGTAGAGGCGTCGCAGATACGCAAGTTACTCAGCGATCTGCCGAAGCGTACTTTCTTTTTGAAGAGTGCACACCTTGAAGGGGTTCGACTCTTTACGACGCGTTGGGTGCTCTCTTATCTCAAAGGACCGCTCAGTCGCAAAGAGATCGCCGCCTTTTGTCCTGCGCAAAAGCAAAGCAATGCACCGTCCGCTACACTCACTACTGCCCCTTCTGCAAACGATGCGATGCAAACTTTTACGATCGATATCGGTGTGCCGCAGTATTATGAGCCCGATCCAAGCGGCAAGTTGCACTATGCGCCTGTCTTGGCTGCGCATGTGAAGCTGCACTACTACCAAGAGCGACGCGGCATCGACGAGACACGCGAAAAGCGCCTGCTCTATTATGTTGACGGTGAGCGATTCGATGCCGAGATGTGCGAAGAGGAGTCTTTGCCTTTTGAGCGCTTTGCGAGAGATATCCCTAAAGGCGCGCGCTTTGTTCCACTTCCTGCCTTTTTGCTTGAAGATAAAGGGCTAAAACGCTTACAGCGTGAACTAAAAAACTACCTCTATCGCGAAAGTACGCTGCAGATCTATCGCAACAAAACACTCAAGATAACGTCGCGTCCCGATGAAAGTTATGAGGCGTTTATGGCGCGCGTGCAAGAGAGGCTCAAGGCGCTTAAAGAGGAGGCGATAGAGAAGTTGCAAGACCGTTATGCAAAAAAAGAGGAGCGTTTGCTGCAAAGGCTGGAGCGTGCCAAAGCGCGTGTCGAGAAGGAGCAGGCCGACTCGACCGGCTCGATGATCGAGGCGGGTATCGCGATCTTGGGTGCGCTTTTTGGC
>JALWQQ010000222.1 GCA_027083075.1 Campylobacteraceae bacterium | reverse complement strand
CCGCTCGAACGACTCTGTCGATTTTGCCGACATTACACTTCATGATCGACTCCTTTTATCGAATTTCTATCATTGTAACACTCTTTTTAAATAGCAGATGCAACAAAAGTTGCACTCTACGCAGTATTAGAAGCGTAAGGCATTTTGAGTATAAGTCTCAAGTCGTTCAAGTGCCCCTTGCAGATCTTTCTCGTGCCCGAAGCAAGCACTACTATTGCAGAGCATAAAGCCCTCGATCAACTCGGTACGCAGCCACAGATAGGGGTAGCTCAAGCGCACTTTGTGCGCAATAACCTCTTTGAGCGCATCGGGTTTGGCTTTGAGCACGATATCGTCATACAAAAAGCGCAGCGTCACACGTGTGAGTTTCGGCATCGAGATCGGTTGTCGCATCAGCTCATAAGAGAGCACCTCAAGGCTCTTGAAGAGAAACTTTCGATAGACGCTATCGACAAGCGAGGCGATGCTCTCTATCGCCCAAAGGATCGTCGCTACCGACGAGGGGTAGGAGTTGTCATACTTTTCGGCATCGGTTTCAAACTCGCCACGGCTAAACTTCCATTTCCCGCCGACATAGAAGCGTTCGATCGCTTGATTGACGATCTTTTGCGCTTCGAGCAGATAGCGCTCATCCAGTGTTGCCTGATAGGCATCGATCAACGCTTCGGCAAGATAGGCATAATCTTCTAAAAAAGCGTGTACCTTCGGCTTGCGTCCGAGTAGCGTACTATGAAAGAGCTGCCCATGTAGACGCAAAGTCTCAAGAAGCGTCTCAAGTGAAGATTGCGCTTGCGCAAGATAGCGCGGCTCAAAAACAGCTGCCTTAAAAAGCGTGCTGATCATCATGGCATTCCATGAAAGAATGATTTTTTTGTCGATAAAGGGGTAGCGACGCTCTTGGCGTAACCGACGAAGTACCGACAGTGCCGTCGCAAGTAGCGGCTCCTTGTCGAGAAGCGCATGATCATCAATGCGTACGATCGACTTGCCCTCAACGTTGCCTTGCGGCGTGATGTGCAGTAGTGCCAAGACGCTTTCAGCCTCTTTGCGTTCGATACCGTGCGCTATAAGGGCCTCGAGTGTCTCTCGGTAGTCGTAGAGAAAGTAACCTCCCTCCACCCCGTCGCTATCGGCATCGCTTGCGGCATAGAAGAGTCCGTTTTTGCTCATCTTGCTTCGCATAAATTCGATCGTCTCAAAGGCGATCTTTTTGTAAAAATCGTTGCCGCTGAGTCTATAAGCGCGCAGATAGAGTTGTGAAAGCAGTGCATTGTCGTAGGTCATCTTCTCAAAGTGCGGTACCAGCCACTGCGTATCGGTACTATAGCGACAAAAGCCACCGTCGACGAGATCGTAGAGTCCGCCCTTTGCCATCTGCGAGAGTGAAAAGAGCACCTTGTTGAGCGCCTCCTTGTCGCCGGTAAGTTGATAGAGATCCAGCAGTGTCTCATAAGTTGAGACCTGAGGGAACTTCGGTGCTTGCCCGAAGCCACCGAAGTGCTGATCGTAAAGCTGTGTTGCTTGCGCCATATAACGAGACGCGATCGAACGATCGAGTTTTGTCGCTTGAATGACGCGCTCCTGCTTGTTCAAAAAGCCAAGGATCTCCTCTGCCTTTTGGGTGAGCTGCTCCTTCTCTTTGGCGTACTTTAGGGCTATCGTTGTTAGCAGTTCTTTGAAGCCGACCATTCCGTAACGCGGTTCAGGCGGTATATAAGTCGCTGCATAAAAGGGTTTGCCCTCTTCGGTCAAAAAGATCGAGGTGGGCCAACCGCCGGGGCGGCGATTGAGCAGTTGGTAGACCTCTTGAAAATGCTTGTCGATATCGGGACGCTCTTCGCGATCGACTTTGATGCTGACAAAACGACGATTGAGTATCTCGGCGATCTCTTTATTTTCGAAACTCTCTTTCTCCATTACGTGGCACCAGTGGCAACTGCTATAACCGATGCTTAAAAAGATCGGCTTATGCTCTTTGCGCGCCTTTAAAAACGCCTCTTCGCCCCACGGGTACCAATCGACCGGATTGTCGGCATGTTGTTGAAGGTAGGGCGAATCCTCTTTGGCAAGTCTGTTGGACATAGCGCTTCTCCGTTTAGAAAAATCGGGTATGATTACACACACTGTGCACGAATACTACACTACAATAACGAAAGAAATTTAAAACGAGGTGGCACCATGCGTCTTTTTCGACAGACAATACTCTTTTTTGTACTCTTGTCGGCTTGGCTCTTTGCAGGCTTTAGCAGTGCACTACACAAGCAGAAGCTCTTGACACCCGAGCAGGCATTTCGGCTTCAAGCGAAGCAGAGTGATACGGGGGTTGAGGTGACCCTTCGGATGGCGCCCAAGATTCATATCTACGAAGATAGTCTCAAGGTCGAGATCGTCTCTCCGAGCAAGCACACTTTGCATCCCGCCTTACCTAAGCCTGAACTTCGTGACGGTGATAAGATCTATGAGGGAACGCTGCACTTTCGTATCCCAAACGAGACGATCGCCCCGTTGGTAAAGGGTGCATACACTTTACAGATCGGATTTCAAGGCTGTAGCGATGCGGGGATCTGTTATCAACCGATCACCAAGCGCTTTGACTTTAAAGCGGGCGAAGCGGGCTTTTTCGATAAGATCGGTGCGGCGCTTCACGAAGGCAACGCCGGCAAAATCGCCGATCTTCTCTCTAAAGAGAGTGCTTTATTTATCGTCCTACTCTTTTTTATCTTCGGTATCTTATTGGCGCTTACCCCATGTGTCTTCCCGATGATCCCGATCCTCTCTTCGATCATCGTTTCGCAGCAAAAGGGCAAAGAGAAGCCAAGCGTCGCTAAAGCCTTCTTTACATCATTGGTCTATGTGCTTTCGATGGCGCTTACCTATACGGTCGTGGGGGTCATTGCGGGAGTGGTAGGTGCCGATATCCAAACGGCGATGCAAAATCCGTGGGTGCTTACCGCCTTTGCCGCGATCTTTGTCGCCTTGGCGCTTTCGCTCTTCGGGTATTACGAGATCGGGTTGCCCGCTTCGTGGCAGAGTAAGATTAGCCGTGCGAGTGACGAGGCGGGACAAAAGGGTGGCATTGTCGGGACGGCGATCATGGGATTGCTCTCGGCACTCATCGTCGGTCCTTGTGTGGCGCCGCCGCTTGCCGGTGCGGTACTCTTTATCTCTCATACGGGTGATGCCTTCTTGGGTGGGGTAGCGCTCTTTATGATGAGTTTCGGGATGGGTTTGCCGTTATTGCTGGTCGGCATCGGCGCAGGCAAATTTATGCCCAAGCCGGGCGGCTGGATGACGGCGGTATCGCAAGCTTTCGGTGTGATCATGCTAGCCTTGGCGATCTTTATGCTCTCGCGCATCTTGCCCGAAAGCGTCACGCTGATACTCTGGTCGCTACTCTTTATGGGCACGGCGCTCTATATGGGTGTCTTTGAGAGCAAGGTGGGTGAG